>SKXI01000487.1 GCA_007128515.1 Halococcaceae archaeon
AGCACGTCGTCGGTTCTCCCTCGCGTGCGGACCTGACGGCACAGTACGGCTGGCTCCGGATCGAACCGTTCACCCTCGACCACGCTTATCACGCCGCGGCGCTCGAGGCACCCCTCTACGAAGACCCCGACGTGAACCGAGACGCCATCACCTCGCTCTCGGGTGACGTCCTGATCGCCGGGGTCGCGCGATCGCTCGAAGCCACCGTCGTAACGAGGAACGTCGCCGATTTCGAGCGGTTCGAGGGTGTCGCCGTCGAGTCGTACTGATCGCTCGAGGAGCACGCAGAAGCTATCCGTTCCGCGTTCGTCGTCCGTCTATGACCCGCGAGACCGCCACCTGCGTCGGCTGTGGCGAGGAGACGCCGATCGAGGAGGAGGCGCGAGCCCGGTCTGTTACCTGCCGCTCTGTCGAGAGTGTCGAGAGGGGTCTGAGTAGGGTAAGAGTTCGAGGAGAGGTCATACAGTCGGCTGGAAACCGTTTACGAGTATCGCACTCCCGTCGTGCCGAGAATCTTCACAGGGTCACAGCCGACAGTATCACTCTCCGTTCCAGATTCGCGGCCGAACCCTTTTTATCTAGTGAAACCAACACGGTGTATGAGCGCGCCACGGGCGACGAGGATCGCCCTCGACTTCTGGGAACGCGAGGGCGTCTGGATCGCTACTGACAGGGAGCGAGAGGTCCGTGCCAGCGGTGACGCTCGACGGGAGGCGCTCGGCCGTCTCGATCGGTTCATCGGAGTCGTGGACGAGGAGCCGGACTCACCGGAAGCGGAGAGCATCCGACGTGCTTCGAAGAACCTCGAAACCGCATACGAACGAGACTACGCCAGCGACGTCGTCGACGAGGCCGTCGAATGGGCTCGAACGACGTGAGCGAGGCACTCGTCGTCGTTTTCGATACGAACGTCCTCGTCTCCGCCGAGGGATACGCAGGCACCCCGCTCGAGTGTTGGCTGCTGGCCCGAACGGATCCACGTATTTCGATCGCTACGTCGGAGGGTGCGATAGCCGAACTCGCTCGCGTCCTGGAGTACGACAGATTACCGATCTCGAATGCGCGACGCGAGGAGCTGCTTCGGGAGTACCGCCGGGTCGCGATCCTCGTCGAGCCGAGCGAGCGGCTGCGGGTCGTACAGGACGATCCGGACGACGACGTGTTCATCGAGTGTGCCGTCGAAGCCGACGCCGATTACATCGTCTCTGGAGACAGCCATCTCACCGATCTCGGCTCGGTTCGCGGTATCGAGATCCTCGCACCGGCGGCGTTCATCGATCGACTAGACGAGGACGCGTGATCCGGTCGATCCTGTAAAAAGCGTCTACAGGTAGCCTTCGGAGACGAGCAGTTCCCCGTTCAGGACGCTCGCACCCGCGGCACCCCGAAGCGTGTTGTGCGCGAGGCAGTTGTACTGGATACCCGACACCGTCTCCCTGATCCCGCCGACGGTGACCTGCATCCCGTCCTCGCGCTCGCGGTCGAGTCGCGGCTGCGGGCGGTCCGGGTCGTCGAAGACGTGGATCAGCGGGTCGGGCGAGGAGTGGAGCGAGAGCGACGGTGCCTCGCGCATCGCCGCCTTCGCGTCGGCGACGCTCAGTTCGTCGTCGGTCTCGGCCCAGACGTTCTCCAGGTGGCCGTCGAGCGTCGGGACGCGGTTACAGGAGGCCGAGACCTCGACCTCGTGGTGTGAGAGTTCCGCGCCGTCGAAGCTCCCGAGGAGTTTCCGCGTCTCGGTCTCCATCTTCGGCTCCTCGCCGCCGATGTGCGGGATCACGTTGTCGATGATCTCCATCGAGGTCACGCCGGAGTAGCCAGCCCCTGAAACGGCCTGGAGGGTGGCGACGTGGACCCGAGAGAGGCCGTAGGCGTCGAGCGCTTTCAGGGTGGGAACCATCGTGATCGTCGAACAGTTCGGGTTCTTCACGAGCGCACCGTCCCAGCCTCGCGAGTCGCGCTGGACCTCGAGCAGGTCGAGGTGGTCGTGGTTCACCTCGGGGATCACGAGGGGGACGTCGTCGGCCATCCGGGCGTTCGAGGAGTTCGACGAGACGACGTAGCCGGCCTCGCAGAACGCCCCTTCGACGCGCTCACCGACGCCCGAGGGGAGCGAGGAGAAGAGCAGGTCGACGTCGTCGGAGACCGCCGCGGGGTCGGTCTCGGTCACCGTGATCCCGCCGATCTCCTCGGGAATCGGCGTCCCGATGCGCCACTTCGCGGCGTCGCTGTACGTCCTCCCCGCGCTTTCCCCGCTCGCGGTGAGCGCGCCGATCTCGAAGTCGGGATGCGGGTCGAGCAACTGGACGAGCCGTTGGCCGACGGCGCCGGTCGCGCCGAGGATGCCGACAGTGGTAGACATTGACATCGGTAGGCTCCCGACCCATCAAAACCGTTTGGATCGGCGCTCTCGGCGCAAGGTTCGCCGGCAACCGCTCGAGAGATCGCTGTCGCTCGTGGGTCGTGACCTGCTCGGTAATGGACCTACGCGCTCGCGGCCTGGGCCTTCCGGGTGACGTAGCCCGCGATGCGGTTTCTGACGCCCTTCGACTCGATGTTCGTGAGCTCGCGTACGCTCTCTTTGTTGTGCTCGAAGTCGTCGTTGAACGCTTCGGGGTACTGTTCGAGCAGTCGCGCGCCCGTCTTCTTGACGTAGGCCGGTTTGATCGCCATAGCCTCCATACCTCGCTCGCGCTCTAAAAGGATTCGTTTGACCGTTCACCGCTCGTCGTTCCATCCGGTGAGCTCGCCGATCCGGGCGAACGCAGAGCGCTCGCGCTCGCCACCGCAGCGCCCGACGACCGACTCGTAGTACGAGAGTCGGGAGAGAAGCGTCTCCCGGTCGTACTCGGGGACGTCGAGGCGCGAGGCCGCGACCGTCGCGTCGATCACGGCGAAGTAGCCGCGGTTCGTCGTCGGGACCGTCTCCCTCCGGACCTCCGATTCGACCGGGGTGAGCGCCCACGTCTCACGTCGGGTTCCTCCCCGCTCGTCGGTCCCGATCCGGTCGACGGCGACCCGGACCCAGGCGTCGGCGGCGTCGTCGACCGGCTCGTCCAGTTCGGTGATCCCGAGCGCGGCCTCGACGAAGAGCCGTGGATCCCGGGTGAACTGGACCACGCCCTCGTCCTCCCGCTCGAAGTTCCGCCGCGTGCGGGTGTTGCCCCACGTCGTCGCCGTCACTGGATCGCCCGCGAAGAGCCCGAGCGCGGCGAGGTTCCACCGACCGTTCGGGCCGTAGGTCGCGACGAGGGACTCGGTGACGCCGTCGAGTTCGACCGGCCAGCCCTCACCCTCGCTTCCCTCCCCCGTCACACCGAAAGCCCCCGCTCGAGGGCGACGAACAGCGCCGCGCAGGTGAGGTCGGCGGTCGTCCCGGGGTTGATCCCCCGATGGACGAACTCGTCGGCGAGCGCCTCCGTGGCGTCGAGGTCGTCGTCGATCGACCCCGCACGCTCCATCACTTCGTATGCCACGTCCAGACCCCGATCGACCGCGACGAGCGTGTCCGGCTCCTGCGCGAGCAGCGAGAGGAAGGCTCGTGCCGCTCGGTCCGTGACCGGCCCGTCGTCCCCGAGGATCCTCTCGGCGGCCGCGAACGTCCGGGGAAAGCCGTCGACCCACTCGCGTGCGTTCCCGTCGCCGGGGTGGTCCTCGCGCGGCTCCGCCGAGAGGGCCATCACGTCGAGGAGGGTGAGCTCCCGTTCGCGAAGCGTCGGTGCCGCCGCGGTACCGCGCCGCACGTCGAGCGCAGCGGCGTCCTCGGGCGGCTCTCCGACCGCGACGTCGACGCGATCGAACGCCCGGTAGAACCCGACCGCGTCCTCGACCGTGGTGGCCTCGACGACTGCACGGACCCCCTCGCGCGAGAGGTCCCCGTCGCTCGCCGCCCGGACGAGCGGGACGAGCAGGAGCAGACAGCCGAACTGTGTGTTCCCACCCTCCTGACCTGCCATTCCAGCTACGGCTCGCTCGAACGCCGTTCCGACGGGGTCGCCTGACTCGGCGAGTTCCAGCCCTTTCCCCGCACCGACCGCTCCCGCGAGGAACTGCTCGAACCGGAGGTCCTCGAGGTCCCGATGCCGGTCGACGTTGCCCGGTTTCGGCGTCCCGGCGACCTCCAGCAGGAGCGCCAGCTGGGCGTTCTCGGCGGGTCCCCTCGGTACCGGGTCCGCGCTCACGCACGCACCTCCCGCTCGAACCACCGATCGGTCGCCTCCCGCACCCGCCCCAGTACCGCGGGGTCGTCGCTCGCCCGGGCGACACTCACTGCATCCGCTCCGAACGCGAGGTACTCCGCCGTGCTCTCCCGGTTTCGAACCCCGTTGTTCGCGATCACGAAGAGGTCACACGCGTCGGTGACCTCCGCGACCACGGACTCCGAGTCCATCGCGTCCACGTGGATCGCGGTCGCCCCCGCGCGCTCGATGCGACGGCTCAGATCGACGAGGTCGACGCCGGGAACCTCCGCGCGGACCTTCACCGACACCGCCGCGCCAGTCGTCGCTGCCGCCCCGACCTGCTCTGTGAGCCGGTTCGTCTCCCGCAGCAACGACTCGCCGGCACCCGCGGCGCACATCTCGTCCTGCCGGCAGTGGGCGTTGATCTCACAGATCGCCCCGTATCCCTCACAGACCGCCGCGACCCGTCGAATCGGCTTCGTACTCGCTGCCCGGACGTTGATCGCGGGACGGATTTCGGTACCGGTGAGCGCCGCGAGTTGTGCGTCGACGAACGCGATCGGATCGCTCGGCAGGAACTCCTCGCGGTCCCGGTCGGTCATCTCCCGCGCCGCGGCCCTCGTCTCCGGATCGAGTGCGATCCCGCCGAGAAAGGCACACCCGACGTATCCCTCGGCCGCCCGTGCCCACGCGGCGTTCGATCTCCCGCTGAGGCTCGCGAGCGCCACCCGGGGCGAGAACATCAGGCCACCTCCGAGAGCAGCGTCTCGACGGCCCGGGCGACCCGGGCGGCGTCCTCCGGACTCTCGATGTCCGTGTCGGTCCTCGCGACCGGTCGCTCCGGTTCGGTGTCGTCCGCTTCGTCGAGGACGAACCCGTCGGCGAACGGGTAGGCGTCGGCCACCCCTCTCGTACTCGGCTCGTGACCCGTCGCCTCCATCAGATCGGCCGCCGGCCCGGAGAACACCCGGTCGCCGACGAACGGCGAGACGGCGATTACGGGGGTGTCCGAGAGTGCCCGCTCGACCCCGGGGAGCGCGAGCATCGGCCCGATGCTCGTCACCGGGTTCGACGGGCCGATCACCACCGGATCGGCGAGGGCGGAGCGGACCTCCGGGGTCGGTTCCGCCCGCTCCGCGCCGCGGAACTCCACCTCCTCGACCGGTGGCTCCCCCCGGTGTGCGACCCACCACTCCTGGAAGTGCATTTTCCCGCTCTCGGTGTGGATCAGCGTCGCGACCGGGTCGTCGCTCATCGGCACCAGGGTGAGGGTGATGCCGAACGCCCGAGCGAGGACGTCCGTCGCCTCCGTGAGCGAGCGGCCCTCGTCGAGCAGGCTCGTCCGGGTGAGGTGGACCGCACGGTCCCGGTCGCCGATCGTCATGAACTCCGCGATGCCCGAAAAGCGCCGCCACGCAGCCAGTTCTCTCCCGTCGGTCTGCCGGTCGTCGGGCAGGTACCGTGGTCCAGTTCCGAGGTCCGCCGCCTCCGCGAGTTCGTGGAGCCGGTCGTGCGTCTCGTGACTGTCACCGTCTATGCCCCACCAGGTCCCGGTGTCGAGGACGCCCCCACGCTCGAAGAGCACCGTGTCGATGTCCGGCGAGACGAACAGCCCACCGAGTTCGACGTCGTCGCCGGTGTTGCCGATCACGGTGAGTTCTCCAGGATCGAAGACAGCGTCGGCTCCCGAGAGGAGTTTCGGCGTCCCCGTCCCGCCCGAGAGGAACGTCGTCATTGTCCCGGTTCGGACCCCGCGGGCCATAAGCCCACCCGTCCCTCGGGGGTCGGTGGAGAG
>SKXI01000167.1 GCA_007128515.1 Halococcaceae archaeon
GACGACGCTGACGACGCGGATGACGCTGACGACACGGACGACGAGGACGACGCTGACGACGAGGACGAGGACGATGACGACGGACCGATCGACGTGACGATCGGCGACGACGAGGACGAGGACGACGACTGAACGGGGATTCGCTCGGGAGACCTCCGTGGCCAACGGTACTCTCGGCTCGACGGTCCGAGAGGGCCGTTTCGGATACGTTCAGGTGAGACGGATGAGCTCGCTGGTCTCGTCGATGGTCGTGTCGGTGGCGTACTCGGTCCAGCGGAGCGCGTCGTAGAGACGGAGTTTGATCCGGGGTGGGAGCCCGTGGATGTCGGTTCGACCGGGAAAGAGCCGGTCGTCCATCCCCATCTCCGCGTACCGACGCTGCCAGTCCGGCCAGGGCGTCTCGAACGGGGTCAGTCCGGGGACGACCCGTCGGAGGAACTTCTCGATCTGGTTGAGCTGGTACGAGCGGTACGGTCGGTCCGGGGGACGGTGTCTGAAGATGTCGCCGTCGAGGCGTTCGAGCGCTCGCTGGTAGGTGCGGTCGTTTCGGTGTTCGGGTGGGGTGGTGAGGTGCCAGTCGACGAGTTCGGCGTCGACCGCGACGAAGCTCTCGGTGAACCGGTCGGCGAGCTGGACGCGAAACGGCAGCGGCACCTTCAACACGAGACCGAGCATCGACATGGCGTTGTAGACCGAGCCGTCGGCCCGCTCCAGACACGCCTCGTACTGTGGTTTCATCGACTCGAGGAAGAACTCCTGTGGCGTCTCCGCGTCCGTGGACTCGCAGTCGACGATGAGGCGGTCGCCCTCGTGGAAGCAGCCGAACCGGTTCCAGAAGAACCCGGCCGGGTCGGGGTCGGGATCGAGGCGCGGGCGCGGAAACCGCTTTCCGAACAGCGAGACCCCGTCCTTCGGGAGGTAGAACCCCCGGAGGAGCGTATCGAACATCAGCCCGTGGTAGATGACGTCGGCGTCGATGTCCTCCGTGTTGCCCCGGTGGTGTATGTGGAGCGACTCGCGGATCCCCTGGGTGTACTGGAGCGTGCGATCCGAGACCTCGTAGTAGCGGTCGTCGACGGGCAGCGTCCGGTGGTCGACCCCGTACTGCTCACAGAGCGCGCGTGCGACGCGCACCTCGCTCGATTCCGGCGACCCGAGGGTGTACCCCCGTTCGACGTTCGGGAGGAACGAGAGCATGATCCGCGAGTCGTATCCGGCGCTCATCAGGAACCCCTGTCGTCCCGGGTAGGTCGCCCGACGCTCGATCGCACGGCGGAGTCGCCCGGCTAGCTCCTCGACGTGATCGGCCTTCCGGGGGGCGTAGACGAACCGGTCGAGATCGACGACCCCACGCCCGGTGAGACAGCTGTCGAACGGGGTCCGGCTCACCTCCTCCGTCGCGGTCCGTTCCCCGAAGGTGACGCTGAAGTGGACGAACTCACAGAGCGTCCGACGGTCGACCGTCGGCTCTCGGACCGTCCTCGTCACCGCGGCCGCGTCGGTTCCGAAGACGCGGACCCCGGGGTCGTCGGTGTAGAAACACTCCCAGGTCGAGAGCTGATCCGGGACGACCACCGCCCGGTCGTCGTGTTCGACGACGGCGAGAAACGATCCGTTCAGTCGGTCGAACGCGGCGAGTCCCTCCCTGACGTACTGTTCGAAGAGCCACTCCGCGATCGAGACCGACTCGCTCATCGTCCCCCGCGGGAACGCCTCGCCGAAGACGACACAGATTCCCGCCGAGGACCGGAAGACGTCGGTCCGGCCACGGACCCCGAGCGCGTCGTCGGCGATGCCGACGGTGATCCCCTCGCCAGCGAGGAGCTCGTCGAACTCGTCGGGGGACCGGTGGGCGGCGAACACCTCCTCGTCCCCGAAGACGCCGAACAGCTCGGTGTTCATCGTTTCACGACACTAGTGTCCTATATGATAAGTATATGCCGGGTAGCTCACTCGACGGTGACGCTCTTCGCGAGGTTGCGGGGCTTGTCGATCGGTCGCCCGAGGTTTCGCGCGGTGTGGTAGGAGACGAGCTGGAGCTGGACGTTCGCGAGCAGGCCGACCAGGTCGGGATGGGTCTGGGGGATGGTCAGTCGTTCGGCGAACTGACCGACCGAACACTCCTCGCTCGCGACCGCGATGATCTCGGCGCCGCGGGCCTGTGCCTCCATCGCGTTCGTGTGCGTCTTCTCGTCGTGTTCGCCGTCGAAGACCGCGAAGATCGGGATCCCCGGCGTGACGAGCGCGAGCGGACCGTGTTTCAGTTCGCCCGACGCGAACCCTTCCGCGTGTTCGTACGTGATCTCCTTGAACTTCAGTGCGCCCTCGAGCGCGACCGGGTACTGCAGGCCGTGGCCGATGAAGAAGTACGCGTCGCGGTCGCCGTAGCGCCCGCTGAGCGACTCCGCTTCCTCGTTCTCGAGCACCTCGCGGATCTGTTCCGGGAGGACCGCCAGCGCCGAGAGGAACGCCTTCCGGTCGGCGTCGTCGCGAGTGCGCGCGTACTCGAGGTCCTCGCCGATCCGTTCGGCGAGCAGCGCGAGGGTGACGACCTGCGAGGAGAACGTCTTCGTCGCGGCGACACCGATCTCCGGACCGGCCCGGATGTAGAGCGCGTCGTCGGCCTCCCGGGCGGCGGTGCTCCCGACGACGTTCGTCACCGCGACGGTTCGCGCACCGGCGTTCTGTGCGTCGCGCATCGCGATCAGCGTGTCGGCGGTCTCGCCGGACTGGCTGACGGCGACCACGAGCGTCTCCTCAGGGTCCGGGATGGTCGCGGTGTACTCGCTCGCGCGGATCGTCTTCGCGCGTATCCCCGCCTCCTCGAGGAGGCGTTCGCCGTAGAGCGCCGCGTGGTACGACGTACCGCACGCGATCAGCTGGATCTCGGTGATCCCGGTGAACGAACCGGGGGGGAACTCCTCGAGCGACACGGCTCCCTCCTCCAGATCGATCCGTCCCTCGATCGTCGCCGCGAGCGACTCCGGCTGGCTGTCGATCTCCTTCAGCATGTAGTGGTCGTAGCCACCTTTCGTCGTCTCCTCGGGGTTCCAGTCGACCTGTTCGACCTCGCGGGAGACCTCGTTGCCCTCGATGTCCGTTATCGCGACGTCGTCGAGCGTGATGGCGACGACGTCGCCGTCCTCGAGGTAGATGACCTCGTCGGTGAACTCGAGGAACGCCGGGACGTCGCTCGCGAGGTAGTGGACCCCGTTCTCGTCGTCGAGACCGAGGACGAGCGGCGACCCCTGCCGGGCGGCGTAGATCGCGTTCTCACCGCGCGCCATCAGCGCGACGGCGTAGCTCCCCTCGAGCTGGCGGACGGTCGTTCGGAACGCCTTCTCGATGTCGTAGCCGTGTTCGAGGTAGTACTCGACGAGATGGGGGATGACCTCCGTGTCGGTCTCGCTCTTGAACTCGTAGCCGTGTTCCTCGAGGTCGGCGCGGAGCGACTCGTAGTTCGAGATGATCCCGTTGTGGACGACGGCGACCCGTCCGGAGTGACTGGTGTGGGGGTGGGCGTTCTCGTCGGTCGGCGGGCCGTGTGTGCTCCAGCGCGTGTGGCCGATTCCAGTGAGCCCCCGGGGGAGGTCCTTGACGAGCGCACCGGTCAGCTCCGAGATCTTCCCCGCGCGCTTTCTCACGACGAGGTCCGAGTCGTCCTGGATCGCGATCCCGGCGGAGTCGTAGCCCCGGTACTCGAGGTTTTCGAGCCCGGTCAACACCCGATTTGCCGCATCGTCCGATCCGATGCAGGCGATGATTCCACACATGTCAGACACCCCGCAACGTTCGTACGACGAGGGCGGTCGCGGGCGTCAGGGGGCTGTCCTTCGCTGTTGGTGGTCGATTGAACGTCATGGTTGGAGAGAGTGTTGGGATGTGGTGGCGAGCGTTCGCGGCCTTCTGTCTCCGAGGACTACTGTTACGGGCATTACTATACGCAGGCTAATCGGCCCTGTGAGAACGGACGCCGACGGACGAAACCGAAAGACGGAACCGCCGACTCGGTCTGAAACGATCAGCCTCTACACAGCTCACGCGATGTCGTGCAGTTGATACACCGTGTGACACGGTTCTGGTTGTCCCCGAAGACGCGAGCGAACTGCGGCGTGACGAAGCTCCCACAGTTCACACAGCGCGTCCGACCGATCCACTCGTCGTTGGCGCGTGGTATCGTACTGTCCATGAGCGTCGCCGAACCGTGGCATCCACCGCACTTTATTATCTTGGTGTTAACGAACACACATATGACGGCCGCAGGGAGAGAAGTCAGTGCCTAAACACCTACGGGTTTCGGTCACTCGGCGGGTATCGCGGTGACGCCGAGCGAGACGACGTTCTCCCGTCCGACCGAGAGCTTCGCGACCTCGCCGCGGGCCTCCATCGTCGAGAGCAGTCGGCTCACCTTCGCCTTCGACCACCCGGTTTCGCGCACGATCTCTGACTGTTTCATCCTCCCGTCGTTCGCCGCGAGCAGCTCGACGACCCGGCGCTCGTCGTCCGTCGCCCGCTGGAGGCTCTGTTCCCGCTCGCGTCGGGGTGTCGGCGTCGCGTGTGGGGGCTCCGGGCTCGGAACGGCCGGCGCGAACCACGGGCCCGCGTAGCGCGCGATGAGTATGGTCGCGACCGCGCCGATACCGATCCCGACGAGCAAGGCTCCGAGCGTCTCCGCGGTGGCGACCAGTACCGCCTCCCCGTGGAACCCTGGGAGCATCGATCAGAGCACGTCGAGGGCGAACGCGAGCGTCACCGTCCCGTACACCGCGGTGATCGCTGCAGCCAGGCCCACACCGGAGATCACCGATACGACACCCGCCCAGATCGCGAGCACCCCGACCGCGCTCAGCGCCGTGACCGCCGCGTAGTACCGCACCCACTCGCTCCGTCCCGGCTCGTCGTCGTCCGAGTCGGGTGCCGTGTCGTCGAGGAGGTAGGCCGTGACCTCGTCGGCCAGCGGGGTCCGCTCTACGATCCCCCGGCTCCGGTTGTAGTGGATGAGGCCGAAGTCGGCCAGTTTCGGGAGGTGTGACTGATAGAGCGCGATGTAGACGCGCTGGCGCTGGTCGGAGCTGAGCTGCTGGACCGTCGTGTCGTGTTCCCAGGCGGCGACCTGTTCGGCGATATCGCGCATGTCCACCGGACCGTCGGTGTCCGCGAGATAGGCGAGGACCCGCCGCCGCCGCTCGTTCTGGAGTATGTGAAACGTATCGTCTTTCGAGAGCGAAGCCGCGGGTTCGGACGCCTCGTCGTCTTCCACCGCGTCCCCCGTATCCAGTGTCGACATCGTATACCCCTACGCTCTCGCCGGGGATATAATAATGTGGCAGTCTTTCCGCGTAGTTTCATACCGTTACTATCTGTATTTCCTAGCTGTTTTGCCCCCGTGAACCGTACTGTTCACCTCCCGTCGAACGCCCACGCTACTCTCGACGGAAACCACGGAAAGACGGGAATATGGAGGGATTAAATACAGACCCGGTAACATATAATGTGTGAATATCCCGTGTTAACCGATCCGTTCCAGTTTGTGAACGATCACGACATCGCTGCAATGAAGGGGAACGTATCACGAATCGGTAACGACGCGATCGTAGACCGAGAGGAGGCCGTCGGCCATCCGGTCGAGTTCGAAGTCGCCCACGACCGCGCGTCCGTTCGATCGGCGATCTCCCTCGAGCGCCGCCTCCAAGCCGGCGACGAGACCGTCCTCGCCGTCGACGACGTAGCTGTTCTCGACGTCCCTGAGCACGTCGCGTGCGGAGCCGACGTCGGTGGAGACGACGGGGACGTTACAGGCCGCGGCCTCCTTGACGACCACCGGACCGCTCTCGTACCGGGAGGTGACGAGGAGGACGTCGCTGGCGTTCATGACCAGCGGCATCTCCTCGTAGGGTCGGCCACAGACCGTCTTCAGTTCGGGTGACGGATCGAGCCGATCGACCACCCGGCGGGCCCGTCCGTACTCCTTGA
>SKXI01000088.1 GCA_007128515.1 Halococcaceae archaeon
AGGGCGTCCTCGACATCGACTGGCGGGACCCGGCCTGGGCGGTCTCCGCGGGCCTGACGATCACCGTCATGCCGCTGACCGCCTCCATCGCGAACGGCCTCGCCGCGGGGATCATCGCCTACCCGCTGATCAAACTTGCGATGGGCGAGCGCCGGGACGTGCACCTCGGCCAGTGGGCCACCGCGCTCGCGCTCGTCGCCTACTTCTACGTTACCACGAGCGGGATGCTCGGCTGAGACCGCCGCCGTTTTGCCGCTGGATACCCTAGTTCCTCTGGATGAGTCAACTCGAACTGTACGAACTGCCGGGCTGTCCGTTCTGCGCGAAGGTGAGGACGAAACTCGACGAGCTCGGACTGGAGTACGAGAGCCACGAGGTACCCCGCTCGCACGCCGACCGCACCGAGGTGAAGGAGGTCACCGGCCAGACGGAGGTCCCGGTGTTGCTCGACCACTCGAACGGGGTCGAGGGGATGCACGAGAGCGACGACATCGTCGCCTACCTCGACGAGACGTACGGGAACTGAGGCGGATCGAGTCTCCTCCGGCACGCCACGAGAGCGAGCGCAGCGGGAGCGAGGACCGGGGAGCGGCAGGTGCAAGTCCATGAACGATCCCGGCCGCCGGCGAGGGAACGTGCGTGAACGTGCTGATCGTCCTCGGCCACCCGCGACGCGAGAGCCTCTGCGGGGCGCTCGCCGGCGCGTACGAACGGGGGGCGGCCGAAGCGGGGGTGGACGTCCGCTCGCTCGCCGTCACGGAGATGGAGTTCGACCCGAACGTCAGAACCGAAGAACCGACCGACCAGCACACCGAACCGGACGTACGGAACGCGAGACGGGAGATCGAGTGGGCGGACCACCTCGTCTTCGTCTACCCGAACTGGTGGGGGACGATGCCCGCGTTGCTGAAGGGCTTCTTCGATCGGACCTTCGCACCGGGCTTCGCCTTCTCGTTCTACGACGAGGGCGACGGCGCGGGCCACGAGGAGCTGCTCTCGGAGAAGACCGCGGAACTGCTCGTGACGATGGACGTCCCGCCGCTGGTCTACCGACTGATCCAGCGACAGCCGGGGACGAACGCGGTGACGGACGCGACGCTCGGCTTCGCCGGCATCCGAACCACGCGGGTCAGCTACTTCGGGCCGGTCGAGGGCTCCGATCGGGACGAGCGCGAGGCGTGGCTGGCCGAGGCCGAGGAGCTCGGCGAGTCGCTCGCGAGCGGTCCCGACACCCGGTGGTCCGGGCTGCGTCGCTCGGTATCGGCGTGGCTCCGGGCGCTTCGGCTGCAGTTCTACCCCATGGCCTGGGTCGCCTACACGATCGGCGCGCTCGCGGCCGTCGGCACTGACGCGTTCACCACGCTCACCTACTGGCTCGGGCTCTCCGTTCTCTTCTTCCTCGAGGCCGCGACCGTGCTGAGCAACGAGTACGCCGACTACGAGACGGATAGGGAGAACACGTTCGCCGGACCGTTCACCGGTGGGTCGCAGGTCCTCGTCGACGGCGCACTCGAGTTCAGCGACGTACGGACCGGGATCGTCGTCGCGCTCTCGCTCGCCGGGCTCTCGGGGATCGGCGTGCTGGCGACCGGGACCGGATCGCTCCCCGTGATGGCGGGGCTCATGGCCCTCCTCGCCGTCCTCGCGCTCGGCTACACGCTCGCCCCGCTGAAGCTCTCTTACCGCACGCTCGGCGAACTCGACGTGGCGTTCACCCACAGCCTCGGGGTGCTGCTCCCCGGGTTCGTCTTCCTCGGCGGCGATCCGCTCGATCCGCTGCCGTGGCTGATCGGCCTGCCCTACCTGCTCTCGATCTTCCCCTCGATCACCCTCTCCGCGATCCCCGACCACGACGCGGATCGGGGCGCCGGAAAGCGGACGATCGCCGTCCGTTTCGGCATCGATGCTGCGGTTCGGTTCGCGCAGGCGACGGCGCTCCTCGCCTCCCTCGTGGGGGTCGCCCTCTACGTCTCGGAGCTCGTACCGGGTGCCTACAACGCCCTGGTCCTCCTGTCGGTCCCGCACGCGCTCGGGCTCGTCTGGCTGCTCGAACTACGTATGCCGGACGAGCCTCGCCGGATCGACGGCCCCATGATCGCCGCACTGACCTACCTGCTCTGGTTCGCGCTCGCGCCGCTCGTCGCGCTCCTCTGAGTTCGTCGATCGTCGTATATGCACTTATGGATCGTCGAAAACAGGAGGGTGCTATGGACTGTCCCGACTGCGAGACGAGGCTGGCGATCGTTCAGGGCTACGAGGCCTGTCCGACGTGTGGTCACGTGGCCGACCGCGAGCCGCTGGTGGCCCCCTGACCGATCAGAGGTCGGGCGCACGTATCCGTCGGAGGCGGTCGAGCGGGGAGAACGAACTCCCGGCTGGGTGGGGTTAGCCATACCGAAAACCGCGAGGTCTCGAACCCGCCTTACGCGACCTCTTCGGGCGGGTCGGTCCGTTCGTGGATCAGCTCCTTGAGTTCGTCGCCGTCGTTCAGGCTCTCGGCCTCACCGCATTCGATGAAGGCGGTTCCCTCAACCTCCTCCTTGGGCGCCTCGTCGACGAAGTAGACCGAGCGGGAGAGCGTCACGCGACCGATCGAGCCCATGATCCGGGCGCGTTTCTGCGCGGTCTTCGAGAGCTGTGAGTGGCCGGTGAGGACGTTCTCGTCGTCCTCGTCGGCGTCCTCGCTCACCGCCTTGAACGGCGCACGGGCGGTCGGGTGGACGGTGAACCCGGCGTTCGTGAGCACGGTGACGATGTGCTCGTCGTCCGGGTCGAACGAGAGCGCGTCGGGGGTCGGTTCGGACTCACGGACCTCGCCCGCACCGGCGAGCACGTCGACGGGGCTCGTGAGCGGGGCGTCGAACAGCTCCTCTAGGCGCATCGCGACCTCGATGGAGGCGTTCATGCCGTCCTCGTACTTCGAGACCGTACGACGAGAGACGCCGAGTTCGCTCGCGAGCTGGCCGAGGCTCATGTCCTGCTGGCGGCGCTCGTCGGCGAGGATCTCCTCGTCGATGTTGACGTAGAGCCCACCGGGTGCGGCGTAGATCAGCGGCGGCACCTCCTCGATGACGAGGTCGTAGACCGTGTCGGGAGAGAGCACCGGGACGCCGTGGCGGAAGTAGACGACACCCGGTTTGAGCTCCTCGTCCCTCGTCCGGAGCCCGATGACGAACGGCGTCGCGCCGAGGTGCTCGCCGAGCCTGCGCATCTCGACGCCGGTCTCGGCGTCGAGGCCGTCGATGTTGCCGAGGATCTTCAGGAGGACGAGGTCCTCGCCGCGCCGCGCCGCGACGTCGAAGCTCTTCGGTCGGATCGCACACCGGTCGCTCACGGCGAAGCCCGCGTCGCGGAGCATCGCGATCACGTTACCGACCAGCGCGGATCGTGACATACAGCTACATAAGTGGTTCGGTACATATAGGTGTTTTGTACCGGGAAGAACCCGCTGTCTTGCGATTCCATCGGGATCGTCGGTACGAACGTACCGCACGGACTGGGTGTGGATACCACGCCAGCTCTACCCACGGCACCGGTAGGCGGGGACGAGGCGAAACCGGTAGGAGTCTCGGGGGGGTAGCCCACCCGATGACCGTCGTCGGGTTCGACGACACCGACTCCAGAACCGGGGGGATGTGCACCACCTACCTCGGCGCGCTGCTCGCCGACAGCCTGCGAGCAGCGGGTGCGACCGTCGAACGCCTCCTCCTCCTCCGGTGTAACCCGGCGGTCCCCCACAAGACCCGGGGGAACGCCGCGGTGGCGCTCCACACCGACTGCGAGCCGGAGAGCGCGTTCTCGCTGGCGGAGGCCCTGATCGAGGAGTTCGCGATCGTCGACGACCCGAATACGAACCCCGGGCTGGTCGTGGCACCACACGACTCCGGCGAGGTTCCGGAACCCGTCTCCGGGTTCGCCGGACGGGCAGTCACCGCTCACCTCGATCGGGATGACGCGAGAGCGCTCTGTTCGGAACACGGCTATCGGTACGAGGGGTGGGACAACGGTCGGGGGTTGATCGGCGCGCTCGCGGCCGTCGGCTCCTGGCCGCTTCCCGACCAGACGTACGAGCGGATCGCCTACCGAGAGCGCGAGCGATGGGGGACCGATCGCGACGTCGATCCGGAATCCGTGTTCGCGGCGGCCGACGCGTTCTATCCGCGCGTCTGGGACACGGTCGACAGGGGAACCGGGGAGCTCGTCTGTGTGCCGAACACCCCCTGTCCGGTGCTCTTCGGGATCCGTGGCGACGATCCCGATTCGGTGCGGGTGGTGGCAGAGCGCATCGAGGGCGAGCCGAGAGATCGGGCGGAGACGTTCGTCACCAACCAGGGCACCGACGCCCACCTCCGGGACGCACCGCTCTCGGGACTTCGAGGGGGCTACTGCTACCGGAGCGATGGACGAGTCGCGAGCGAGCCGGAGACGCTCGAGGGTGGCCACGTCTTCTTCAGGCTCGAAGACGGGGACGCGGAGCTCCGGTGTGCGGCGTTCGAACCCACGAAGCGCTTTCGCGACCGAGTCCGTTCGCTGCGTCCGGGCGATCGGCTCACGGTCTGCGGGGAGGTCTCGGGAGGAACCCTCAAGCTCGAGAAATGCGCGGTCCGGGAGCTGAACCGGATCGAGTACCGCAATCCCGTCTGTCCCGACTGCGGCCGGTCGATGGAGAGTGCGGGCCGCGACCAGGGCTACCGGTGTCGGGAGTGTCGGACGAGCGCACCGGGAAAGGAACGGGTAGAGGTCGACCGCGATCTGGAGATCGGGTGGTACGAGGTGCCGCCTACCGCACGGCGACACGTCGCGAAACCGCTCGTCAGGGGCGGGTTCGACGCGACGGTCCACCCCGAGGTCTGATAGTGATTGTTGGGACTGTGTACCGGTTCGATCGCCCGACATCGCGCGGTCGATACCGGAACGACTCCCAACAATCACTACGAACCGACGGGCTTTCGACCGGCGAGGGTGACCGCCGCACATGGAAGCGCCGGACACCGTGGACCTCGCGCTCTCTGCCGTCGTCTCGCTGGCGATCGCCGTGTTCGGAACCTGGCTCGTCAGTACCCGAGAGATCCCCGGAACCGAGGAGCTCTCGCCGGTCGCGGTGGCGCTCGTGGTGTTCGTCGGCGCGTTCGCCGGCCTCGTCGTCGTTCGGTACGCGATGGCGCTCGACGCGGGTACGTAAGCCGGTTCTCGGGATCGGAAACCCGGCTTCGGGGTTTCACCATCGGATTCCCGAACGGTCGGGCGATGGCAGCGATCGAACTCGAGTCGGTGACGGACCGCGTCGGCGACACCGTCGCCGTCTCGAACCTCGACCTCGCGGTCCGGTCGGGCGAGGTCTCCGGCTTTCCGAGGCGAGACGGCACCGGAAAGACGATGGCGATCGACCTGCTGCTCGACGTCTCCCGGTCCACCGAGTGGGGGGTCACCGTCCTCGGGCTGGACGTCGGGACCGAGAGCGTCGCGGTCCGCGATCGGGAGGGGAGCATCGACGCGGACGACGCCGAGGTCGACGACGAGGCGGACGACCCGGCTCCTCGGCCTCCCGAGCGCGCTCGTGATGCCGTTCCGGATCGTCGTCCCGCCCGGGACCGGTGTCTGATCGCCTTCGAGCGGACGGACCTCTGACGGGCGTGAGCCGTCGATCGACGGGTTCGTTGCCCGATCACGGTGGGGACAGGGCCGAGTCGGGGCGTGAAGCGGCTCCACACCCTGAAGCGATACGGACCGTGACCGTCTCGCCCGCTCGGTCGTGCCGGCCACCTCCTCGCGGAGCGTCGATCGCCCCTCCTGGCCGACGGTCGAAGCGGAACCGCGCGTCCACGTCCACGTCCACGAGGGGTTCGGTACCGACGACGCCCCACTCGAACCGACGCTCGAGTGGACGGGATTCGGGGCCCTCGGCACGGGGTGTCGGGACGGTTTCTACCCGGCGGACGCCCGTCGGTGGAGTGGGTGCACGAAGGAGTCG
>SKXI01000367.1 GCA_007128515.1 Halococcaceae archaeon
ACGCCCTGCTCGTCGACTCGGTCGATTCGCGCGGCGCGGGCGGCACCGGCGAGACCCACGACTGGGTCGCCACCGGATCGCTCGTCGAGACGCTCGACTCCCCGATCGTACTCGCGGGCGGGCTCACGCCGGAGAACGTGCGCGAGGCGGTCGAGACGGTCACGCCGTTCGGCGTCGACGTCGCCGGTGGGGTCGAAACCGAGAGCGGCAGGAAGGACCACGACGCGGTCGCGCGGTTCGTCGCGAACGCGACCCGCCGGAGGGTGAGCGCGGGATGAGGGCCCACGAGAGCCGGGAGGCGTTCGTCGAGCGGTTCGACGAGGCGGGAGACGGGCCGGTCGTCGCCTACCTCGAGGTCGCCCTCGACGTCGAGACGACGCCGCTGTCGGCGTACGCGGCGCTCACCGGTCGCTCCACCGACCTCGACGAGCCGGCCTACGCCTTTCTGCTGGAGAGCGCCGAGAAGGTGGCCTCTTCCGACCCGGACGGGGCGTTCCGTCCCTCGTCCGAGTCCGCGGACCGCCACGCCCGGTACTCGTTCGTCGGCTACGATCCCGACGCGGTCGTGACCGCCGACCCCGACACCGTGACCGTCGAGAGCCTCTCCGACCCACGCCTGTCGGAGCTGCTGCGGGCGGACGCGGGGGGCGACGTCCTCGAGGCGCTCTCGACGGCGCTGCCCGATCTCCCGCTCGTCGGCTTCCCCGAGACGGAGCGCCAGCTCCTCACCGGCGGCCTCGTCGGGTTCCTCGCCTACGACGCCGTCTACGACCTCTTCCTCTCGGAGGTCGGGGTCGACCGGCCCGACGACCTCCCGCTGCCGGACGCCAGGTTCGTCCTCACCACGGCGACGCTCGTCTTCGACGAGGTCGCGGAGGAGGTCTCGCTCGTGTTCACCCCAGTGGTCTTCCCCGGGGACGCCCCCGAGGAGATATACGCGGAACTCGTTGGGGAGGCAGAGCGTGTCAGCGGTCTCCTCGTGGACGCGAACGGCCCGGAGACCGGCGGGTTCGTGAAGGAGGCAGAGCGTGCCGACCCCCGCGAGGAGTACGAAGACGCCGTCCGTGCGGCGAAAGAACACGTCCTCGCCGGCGACATCTACCAGGGCGTGATCTCGCGCAAACGCGAACTCGTGGGGGAGGTCGACCCGCTTGGGCTCTACGGGGCGTTGCGCGAGGTCAACCCCTCGCCGTACATGTACGTCCTCGACTTCGACGACCTCTCGATCGTCGGCGCGAGCCCCGAGACGCTCGTCTCGGTTCGCGGGGACCTCGTGACGAGCAACCCGATCGCGGGCACCTGCGCGCGCGGGTCGAGCCCCGTCGAGGACCGCCGGCTGGCCGGGGAGATGCTCGCGGACGGGAAAGAGCGCGCCGAACACACGATGCTCGTCGACCTCGCGCGAAACGACGTCCGGCGGGTCTCCGTCCCTGGAAGCGTCCGCGTCGACGAGTTCATGAACGTGCTCAAGTACAGCCACGTCCAGCACATCGAGTCGACGGTGACGGGTCGACTGCGAGCGGAGTGTGACGCGTTCGACGCGACGCGGGCGACCTTCCCCGCGGGAACGCTCTCGGGCGCGCCGAAGGTGCGCGCGATGGAGATCATCGACGCGCTCGAGCGCGGGCCGCGAGGGGTGTACGGCGGCGGCGTCGGCTACTACTCCTGGACCGGCGACGCGGACGTGGCGATCGTGATCCGGACCGCGACGGTCGATCACGGCGCCGAAAACGGCTCGGACCGGGTCACCGTTCAGGCGGGGGCGGGGCTGGTCGCCGACAGCGATCCGGCGAAGGAGTACGAGGAGACCGAGAAGAAGATGGACGGCGTGCTCGCCGCGCTCCGAGCGATCGAGGTCCAGGAGGTGCTCCGATGAGCGTTCAGCGAGGCAAACGAGTGCTGTTCGTCGACAACTTCGACTCCTTCACCTACAACCTCGTCGAGTACGTCTCCGAACACGGGGCGGAGACCGAGGTACTCAGGAACACGGCCTCGCTCTCTGCGGTCCGCGCGGCCGATCCCGACGCCATCGTGATCAGTCCGGGTCCCGGTCATCCGGAGAACGAGCGCGACGTGGGCGTCACGATCCCGGTCCTCCGCGAGGTGAGTCCCACGGTCCCGACGTTCGGGGTCTGTCTCGGGCTCGAAGCGGCGGTCTACGCCTACGGTGGGACGATCGGTCGGGCCCCGGAGCCGATCCACGGCAAGGCGTTCTCCGTACAGCACGACGGTCGGGGCGTCTTCGCCGGGCTCGAACAGGGCTTTCAGGCCGGCCGGTATCACTCGTTGATCGCGACCGAGGTGCCGGAGTGCTTCGAGGTGAGCGCGACGACCGATCACGAGGGGACCGAACTCGTGATGGGGATCCGCCACCGGGAGTACCCGATCGAGTGCGTCCAGTTCCACCCCGAGAGCGTGCTCACGGCGGTCGGCCACGACGTGATCGAGAACTTCCTTCGAGGTATCTGAGGGGGATCAGCGTAACCATCCGGGGCTCCCCGGTGTACACGCCATCGACGTCGCTCGATTCGGGTTCGATACCCTCTGAACTCCACCGACGATCCCCAAGAGACCTAGAACGCGAGCGTCCCGGCGGCGGCGACGGCGCCGACGACGACGCTCGCGACCAGCGCGAGTTTCCAGGCGAGGTTCAGGACCACTCGGGTGACCGCGATCGCCGCGGCGACGGCCACCAACCCACCGAAGAGCACGAGCGGATCGACGCCGAAGACCAGCATCGCTGCACTGTCGAACATACTCGAAAGATTACATCGGAAATAATAAGCTTGTTCGCTAGAGCGAGCGGCCTGCGTTCACGACACGGATGCGTGCGTCGACCGGCGTCTCGGCCCTCTTAGCGCTCGAAATCCGACGCTTCCACGGACGCCCAGTCGCGCGCCCCTGGACGTGCGCGCTCCCCGATACGAATCGTTCCCGATCCCCTTCACTTCCACTCCGCTCTGAGCAGACTTATTACGGTCCCGCCACTACTCGGGACCAAGCACTGCCACGGCCATCTGGCCGGTCACTGACCGACCAGAGGGATCACAGACCAACCACACTTGCACTAAGGAAAACAAAGTTTATGAGAGCCCCATCAGTAGGAGTTCGCCGTCACAGATGAACCGGACCTATCAGCTCGCGGACCGCAGGATCGCCCGGCTGCGCCGTCTACACGCCACGAAAGAGGTGCGCGCATGAGCCGCGCGGACCCCTCGGCCGAGGAGATCACCCTCCCGATCAAGCGCACCGACGGGGAGACGTTGGAGGATCGGATGACCGCAACCGCCTACCACAACATCCTCCCCGCACGCTACCTCCGAAAGGACGCGGAGGGCAATCTGACGGAGACTCAGGAGGAGCTCTTCGAGCGCGTCGCGAAGAACGTCGCGCTCGCGGAGGCGGTCTTCGAGGCCGAGCGCCTCGGCCGCGAGGTGACGGTGCGACCCGACCAGGTGAAGCCGGGCCACCCGCGCCGCGACGAACTCGCGGCGGCGGTCTTCGGGATGGGAACCACGGTCGACGACGACGCGGAGACCGCGCTCACCGATCGGAACGTCTCGAAGTTCGCCTACGAGACGGTCGTTCCCGAACTCCCCGAGGAGATCCGGGAGCACGTGGAGGGCGTCGCCGCACGGTTCCAGGAGCTGATGGAACAGCTCTCGTTCGTCCCGAACTCCCCGACGCTGATGAACGCGGGCGACGAGCTCCAGCAGCTCTCTGCGTGTTTCGTCGACTCCCCGGGCGACGATCTCACCGACATCCACCAGACGGCGAAGGAGGCGGCGGAGGTCTTCCAGTCGGGCGGCGGCATGGGCTACGCCTTCTGGCAGCTCCGGCCCTACGGCGACGCGGTCGGCAGTACGGGAGGGATCGCGAGCGGTCCGATCACGTTCATGCGGACGTTCGACCAGATGTGCGAGACGATCGCCCAGGGGGGTACCCGGCGGGGGGCACAGATGGGCGTCATGCGCGTCAGCCACCCGGACGTCATCGAGTTCATCCACGCGAAGAACAAGGACGTCTCGCTCGCCCACACCCTCCGGCTGAACGACCCCGACGACTACACCTACACCACCTTCGGCGAGGCCCTGGAGGAGGCCCGCGAACTGATCGACGAGGACGGTCGCGTACCGAAACACCTGAGAAACGCCGTCGAGGGCCACCTCTCTAACTTCAACATCTCCGTTGGTATCACCGACGGCTTCATGGAGGCGCTCTACGCCGACGAGGAGTTCACGTTCACGAATCCACGGACGGAGAAACCGCACGTGGCGACGGCCGAGACGAAGGAGATGTACGACCGCTACGGCCTCGGCGAGTACGTCGAGGTCGGCGAGGAGTTCTCGATCCCGGCGCGAGAGATCTGGGACCGGATCGTCGCGGGCGCGTACGAGAACGGCGAGCCGGGCGTGATCTACTTAGAGCGGGTCAACAAGCTCCACTCGTTCGACGTCGAGGAACACCCCGACCACCGGATCCTCGCGACGAACCCCTGTGGCGAGCAGCCGCTCGAGGAGTACGAGGCGTGTAACCTCGGGCACATCAACCTCTCGACGCTCGCGGCGCTCGACGCGCCGGACTGGCGGGTCTGGTCCGAGGAGAACCGTGAGACGTACGACACGCACGAGGAGGCCGTCGGCGCGTTCCTCTCCGAGGCGATGGACTGGGAGGCCTTCGACGAGCGGATCGACCTCGGCACCCGGTTCCTGGAGGACGTCGTGACGATGAGCGACTTCCCGATCCCGGAGATCGAGGAGAAGGTGCGCGAGATGCGCAAGATCGGGCTGGGGATCATGGGGCTGGCCCAGCTCTACATCCAGCTCGGGGTGCGCTACGGGTCGGATGCAGGAAACGAGATCGCCCGCCAGCTGATGACCCACATCAACCACGAGTCTAAACGGACGAGCCACGACCTCGCGGGCGAGCGCGGGAGCTTCGCCGACTGGGCCGACTCGAAGTACGCCGATCCGACCAGGTACAGGGAGTGGTTCGATCACCACACGGGCGAGAGTGCCGACGACTGGGCGGAGGGCTACCCGATCCGGAACCACAACACGACGACGATCGCTCCCACCGGAACGACGAGCATGGTCGGTAACACGACCGGTGGCTGCGAGCCGATCTACAACGTCGCCTACTACAAGAACGTGAGCGACGACGTCCAGGGCGACGAGATGCTCGTCGAGTTCGACGACTACTTCCTCAGGGTACTCGAAGCGAACGGGATCGACGTCGAGGCGGTCAAACGCGAGGCCCAGGAGCAGATGGCGGCCAACGAGTTCGACGGCGTCGCCTCGCTCTCGACGGTACCCGACGCCATCTCGGAGCTGTTCGTCGTGACGGCCGATCTCACCGGAAAGGACCACGCGGCGGTCCAGTGTGCGTGTCAGGCCGGCGTCGACAGCGCGATCAGCAAGACCTGTAACTTCCCGAACAGCGCCAGCAAGGAGGACATGGACGAGGTGTATCGTTACATCTACGACAACGGGGGGAAGGGCGTCACCGTCTACCGCGACGGCACCCGCTCGAAACAGGTGCTCACGACGCGCGCTGACAACGCCGAGTTCGCCGACGAGGAGGAGGCCGCGGAGGTGCTGGTCGGCCAGATCGAGGAGGTCTTCGGCGGGTTCGAGGGCTTTCTCGAACACGAGGAGGTCCGGGCGGTCCTCGGCGACGAACTCGACGAGTTCGGCGAGGCCCGGACGTACGCGAAGAAGAAGACCCGACCGGATCAGCTCCACGGCGTCACCCAGCGGATCGACACCGGCTACGGGAAGGTCTACGTGACGATCAACGAGGACCCCAGCACGGGCGAACCGTTCGAGCTGTTCGCGAACACCGGCCACTCCGGCGGCTTCACCAACTCCTTCACCGACGCGCTCGCGAAGACGATCTCCGTGGCGCTTCGCTCGGGCGTCGACCCGTACGAGATCGTCGACAAGCTCCAGGGGATCAGAAGTCC
>SKXI01000116.1 GCA_007128515.1 Halococcaceae archaeon
TCGAGTCGGGGAACTCGCCGCACAACGGCCGGTCGCGACACCTGAACTGTCGCGGGATGGCGACCTGCGGGACCTGTGCGGTCGAGGTGGAGGGGGAGGCGAGCGAGCGGAACGCCGGGGAAACGCGGAGGCTCTCGTTCCCGCCACACGACACGGACGCGGGACTCAGGCTCGCCTGTCAGGTGCGAGTCGAGGGCGACGTGACCGTCCGGAAGTATCCGGGGTTCTGGGGCCAGCACACCGACCGCGAACCGCGGTGAGAGTCGGTCACTCCTCGGCGGGGAACCACGCGAGGTCGTGTGCGGCGGCGAGTTCGACGGTGACGGGCGTGTCGAGCGAGAGCCGATCGGAGTGGTTGTGCATCGCCTCGACGGTCTCGCCGGAGTCGAGTTCGACCCTGTAGAGGACGGTTGGGCCGAGATACCGCCGGTAGGTGACGCGGCCGTCGGCTCGCTCGCCCTCTGCGGGCCGGGCGAGCACGTCGTCCGGCCGAACGAGCACGTCGATCCGGGTGTAGTCGTACTCTGCCGCGAGGCCGTGGATCCGGTCGCGGCCGACCGGCCCGAGCGGCGTCTCGACGAGGTCGCCGGAGATGTAGCCCGGGAGGAAGCTCGCGTGGCCGAGAAAGCCCGCGACGAACCGCGATCTCGGGTGTTGAAAGACGCCCTCGGGCGTGCCGACCTGTTCGATCCGTCCCTCGGCCATCACGGCGACTCGGTCGGAGATCGACATCGCCTCCTCCTGGTCGTGGGTGACCGAGATGCCCGTAACGCCCGCCCCTTTCAGGATTCTCCGTACTTCCTCGCGCATCTCGACCCTGAGGTCGACGTCGAGGTTCGAGAAGGGCTCGTCGAGCAGCAGGATCTCGGGTTCGGGCGCGATCGACCGGGCGAGCGCGATCCGCTGCTGTTGGCCGCCCGAAAGCTCCTCCGGCGTGTTCTCGGCGTACGCCGAGAGCCCGACCATCTCGAGGAGCTCCGCGACACGTCGCTCGCGGTCGTCGGCGTTCCAGTCCGCGAGGCCGAAGGCGACGTTCTCGGCGGCGGTCATGTGGGGAAAGAGCGCGAAGTCCTGAAACACCACGCCGACGTCCCGGCGCTCGGGCGGGACGAACGCCCGCTCGCCGGCCGTGGCGACCCGCTCGCCCCCGACGTGGATCGTTCCCTCGTCGGGTCGTTCGAGACCGGCGATCAGCCGGAGGGCCGTCGTCTTCCCACAGCCCGACGGCCCCAGCAGCGTCAACAGTTCGCCCTCGCGGACGGACAGCGAGAGCGAATCGACGGCGCAGTCGCTGCCGAACGTCTTCGTGACACCGTCGATCTCGAGAACTGCATCGGGTGAGGGGCGGTCCTCGGTGCGCTCCGTCCGCTCCTGCGCTTCGGCTCGGTGGTTCCTAACTGACATCGTCTCCTCCGTTCGTTCCGGGCCGAACGTCGGGATCGGGGGAAGCGATCGTCGAATCCGCGCTCGCGGCCCGACGCGTTCGTTCCCGCGCGCGCTCGGCGAGACCCTGGCCATCCGGGATCCGGAGTCGGGGGTTCGAGGCGGCAACGGGGACTATCGGTTTTAGCCCGTCGTCCCTCCTCCACGTCCTTCCGGATCGGTTCGGCATCACGGTCGACTCGGTTGCCGTTGTCGACCCAGGGTTTTAGGCTTTCCTAAAAAATCCGGGGTGCCCGACCGGCGGCGCTCACGTGACGCCGTAGCCCTCCTGACGGAGCATCACGACCATCGTCAGCCCGGAGATCAGGATGAGCAACAGCGCCGGGACCGCGGCGTACCGGTACGCGAGGGCGTTCTGGGCCTCCCAGATCGCGATGACGAGCGTGTTCGTCCCGACCGGCTGGAGCATCAGCGTCATCGGTAGCTCCTTCATCGTCGTGAGGAAGACGAGGATCCCCCCGGCGACGACCCCGGGCATGATCAGCGGCAGCGTGACTCGCCGAAAGGTTTCGATCGGGCCGGCGTCGAGCGTCCGGGCGGCTTCGAGGGTGCTGTCGTCGATCTGGAGCACCGACGAGCGTACCGTGCCGACGGCCTGGGGCAGAAAGCGAACGACGTAGGCGAACACGAGCAGCCAGACCCCCTGTCTGTACAGCGACGGGAGGGTTCGGGTGCCGAGGAACACCAGCGCCAGCCCGATGACGACGCCCGGGACCGCGAAGCCGACGTACGTCGCCCGTTCGATCACCCGTGAGGCGAGCGAGTTCGTCCGCCCGGAGTAGTACGCGACCGGGAGCGCGAACGCGCACGCGACGAACGCGGCGAGCAGCGCGAAGTAGACGGAGTTCAGCGCGAACTCCGGCTGGAACGCGAGCGAGGGGATCGGATCGCCCACGCTGCGGACGAGCCAGCCGGTGAAGATCGCGACCGGGACCACGAGCGTGAGCACGCCGAGCGCGGAGACGAACCCCATCGCGGGCCACGTCCAGGCGCCCAACCGGATGGGCTGGCCCCGGTCGGTGCCGCCGCTCGCGTCCTGGTCGCGGCCGATACCGGCCTCGATGACGAGGACCACCGCGACGATCGCGACCAGCTGGAGCGCGAGCAGCGCGGCGTACTCCACGGCGAAGCCACTGAACTCCCAGTATATCGTGCTCGTGAAGACGTTCGCCCCCATGAACGCCGGCGTCCCGAAGTCGGAGATCGCGTAGAGCGCGGCGAGCAGTGCGCCGGCGGCGATCCCCGGTCGTATCTGTGGGAGGGTGACCCGACGGAAGGCGTCGAGTCGACTGGCGTTGAGCGTCCGGGCGGCCTCGGCGAGCGAGCCGTCGGTCGAGAGGAGCGCTGCCCGCGTCGTGAGGAACACGTAGGGGTAGGTGTAGAGCGTGACGATGAACACCGCCCCGCGGAGCCCGTCGACGCGCGGGAGCGTCGCGCCGAAGAGCGTGTCGACTTCGCCACCCGGCCCGAACATCCCGACGAACGCGATCGCACCGATGTAGCTCGGGATCACCAGTGGGAGCGCCGCGACGACCGTCCAGAGCCGGGAGTACGGGAGGTCCGTCCGCGTCGTGAGTACCGCGAGCGGGACGCCGAGCAGCAGCGAGAGGGCAGTGACCGCGAGCATCAGGGCGACGCTGTTGGCCGTGACCAACGCCGTCTGCGAGGAGAGGATGAGTTCGTACGCACGCGCGGGTTCGACCGTCGCCGCCTGCCAGACCAGCCAGGCCATCGGCGAGACGACGAGAACTGCGACGAGCGCCGAGAGCGCCGCCAGAGCAGAGCTGGGGGGGTCGGCGCCGATCTGCCTTCGCCGGAGATCGAGATAGGACGTGATCGGTTTCATGACGGACCCGGTCCGTCCTCCCCCTGGAACTCGGCGGTGATGAGCCTTGCTTGTCGTGGCGAGCGGCGTGGACGGTGTTCGACCAGGGGAGTACCGTCGTCGCCCGGAGAGACCTCAGCGCTCAGACCGTCATACCCTCTTCGGTGAGGAGGTCCTGTGCATCGCGGAGGTCCATGTCGAAGTCGCTGAGGTCGAACTCCGGCGGGTTGATCTCCTCCAGATTGGGGAGCTCGCCGACGTAGTCGACGCCCTCGACGACGGGGTACTCGCCGTTGGCGTCCATCATGAACTCCTGGCCCTCGGCGGCCAGCAGGTGGCGGACGAACCCCGCGACGAGTTCGGGGTCGTCGACGTCGTTCATCACGCCGACGCCCGCGACGCTGAAAAGACAGCCCGCGTCGTTCTCGGTGAACGCCAGATCGATCGGCGCGTCGGGGTCCTCGTTCAGGATCCGTGCGGCGTAGTAGCTGTTTCCGAGCGCGACGATCGGGTCGTCGTCGCCGCCACGGTTGACCGCATCGGCCTGATCGGAGCCGCCCGAGAAGAGCTGGACGTCCTGGTCGTCGACCATCGCCCTGACCCACCCGCGGGTCTCCTCCTCGCCTTCGAGTTCGACCATCGCCTGGATGAACCCCCTGAAGGAGCCCGAGTTGGGGCGGGTGGCGATGATACCTCGAAAACGCTCGTCGGTCGCGAACTCCATGATCTCCGTCGGGAGCTCGTCGCCGCTCTCGAAGTCGGTCTCGTCGGCCAGCCGATCGGCGTTGAACTGGATCGACCGCGTTCGACCGGTGACGCCCGTCCAGAGGCCGTCGGGGTGGCGGTAGCTCTCCGGAACGGCGTCGACGACGTCTGTCGGAAGCCCCTGGACCAGTCCCTCGTCGACGAGCGCGTTGAGCGCGCCGGGGTCCTGCGAGTACATCAGGTCGGCGGGGGTCGCATCGCCCTCCTGGACGAGCTGGTTGACCTGGACGTCGTTGTCGTCGTAGTCGACGTTGATCGTGAGCCCGTCGTACTCGTCCTCCAGGGCCACGAACACGGGGTCTATCTGGTCGCGGGTCCGACCGGAGTAGATCGTGAGTTCGCCTTCCAACTCCCCCAGATCCGACCAAGAGACCGCGGTCGAGTCGACCGGCTCGCCCATCGGCTCGGCGTCGGCGACCGATCCGGCTCCGCCGTCGTCACCGTGATCGTCGCTTCCCGTACCGTCGTCGGCGAGAGCGTCGCCGTTCCCCGTGGGATCACCCCCGTTTTCGTCGGCACAGCCGGCCAGACCGACGCCGGTGACCGCGGCACCGGTCGCGAGGAGAAATCGTCGTCGGTTCGGCCGGCCGTGTGTCGCTCGTCTCATGGCTGGTTTTAGGTCGGCCGAAACCACTCTTATAGCTGGCGGTTTTAGGCGACCCTAAAGGGTCGGAATCAACTCGAGGAAGGCCCCTGCGGCTCGTCGCGCGGGGTGGACGAACGAACGGAGTGAGGGCGGCGTAAAAACCCGCCGTTCGTCCGCTACTCGGGGAGTTCGTCGATCAGCACGACCGCCTCGCCGTCGATCACCATCGTCTCGTCGGCGAAGACGCGGGTCGTGAGCCGGAACTGGCCGTCGCCGAGGTCCTCGGCGACCTCGCAGACCGCGGTGAGGTCGTCGCCGATCGAGACGGGCGCGCGGAACTGCGTCTCCTGGGAGAGGTAGATCGTGAGTCCCGGGAGCCGGGCGAGCGCGGCGCTGATGAGTCCGGAGACGAGGGTCCCGTGTGCGATCGTCCCGCCGAAGCGGGATCGACCCGCGAACTCCTCGTCCAGGTGCAGGCGGTTCGTGTCGCCGCTCGCGAGCGCGAAGCGCTCGACGTCGCTCTCGTCGATCCGTTTCGAGAAGGTGACGACGTCGCCGACGTCGACGCTCTCCGGCCGGTCGGCCTCGAGGTCGGTCGTCCAGTCGAGGCGTCGGTAGCTGAGCGAGTCCGTACCGGAGAGTAGCTCGTCGCCGTTGCTCCCCTCGAGGCCGACCGAGGCGCGGGCGGCGCGGTTCGCCTCGATCGCGCTGTTCAGAGCGTGCTCCGTGGTCCGCACCCACGCGTTCGTGAGGGTCGAAACGGTCTCTACGGCCCGGGAGCCAACGTCGTCTGTATCACTCATGATGGAGGTCTGTCCGCCTTCTACTCGGCAACCAGCCCTCAAAGTGGTTTCGATAGTCATGCTAGGTGTATGCATACGTAATAGGTCGGCCTTGAGGTCTTTGGGACCATTCAATGGTATCAGATGGTTTTCGATGGCAAGCTTTATCCGTGTACCCCCCTTCCTCCAGAGTAGATGACGGACGAAGCCGACGATGTGTCGTGGCCCCCCGCGCTGTTCGCCGAACAGCTCCAGGAGGCCGGCGAAGAGGCGGTCGAACGCCAGCAGCGGCTGTTCGGCCAGTGGCTGTCGAGCATGGGCAAGACACCCACGTCGGGCGGGTTTGGCCCGCTCGGCCCGATGAACATGGGCGCTGCGACGTTCAAAGCCCGTGTCCAGAGCGGCGGTCGCATCAGCATCCCCGATGCGGAGCGAGAGGCGCTCGACATCGACGAAGGAGACATCGTTCAGGCGGTCGTCATTCCGGTCAAACGAGGTTCCAACAATGAGTAACGCATACACGTTCA
>SKXI01000037.1 GCA_007128515.1 Halococcaceae archaeon
CCGTCTCGGACGAGAGCCCTGGCCCGTCCTCGCGTCTCACCCGGCCGTCGAGGGTGACCCGGGTTCCCCTTCCCGACGGACGTCTTCGCTCCCGGTCCGTCGGAGACGACGGCGTACTCCTCCCGTTGGCTACACGCTTCCGGACCCGATCGCGGACACGGTCCATCAGTCGATGCGACCGTCGGCGGCGCGGACGACGGTCACCCCGGGAGACCGCTCAGACGAGCGAGTCCGGCCGGGTCGAGAGGTACTCGAAGACCGCGCCGAGCGAGAAGCCGTACGCCCAGTGGGACATGAGCGTGAGCACCACGTACGCGACGAGCGTTATCCCCGTGAAGCCGTCGTAGAAGGCGAGGACGAAGCCCGTCCAGAGGATCGTCCCGAAGACGATGCCCTTGAACGGATCACGGCCCCCGGGCAGGTACTCCTTCATCGAGGCGAACAGCAGCGGCCACGGTAGCATCCCGCCGAGGACGAAGGTCGCGTAGCCGAGCGCGACCGGCGAGGCGAGCCCGTCGAGCCCGATCATCAGCGCGAGCTGGCCGAACGACTCGCGCGAGAACGCGCCCACCGACTCCGCGATCAACAGGCCGACGGTCGCCGCGGCCACCCCGACTAGCCCGCCCGCGGCGCCGACCACCCCGTCGGCGACGATGCCGAACAGCGAGTCGAACTCCTCGATCTCGGCGATCCGCTCCTCCTCCGTCAGCGACTCGAATCCCTCGTCGGTCCCGTCGCCGCCGGGCGGTGCATCACTCATGGGAACACGTAGCAGATCCGCCGGTAATAATAGTTCGTTTCAGGGCTCCGGCGCCCGGGCGGGTTCCAGCGAAACGATAATAAGCATGTATGCGAAACGGTAGCGAGTACCGTCAGACAGTCCAGAACGACAATGATGTATCCGACACTTTCTCACGCGTCCCCGCTCGCTCCGCTTCCCCGTCTGCCTGGCGACGAGTGGGGCACACAGGTACAGCTGTTCGAAGAGATCTTCCTGGTGTTCCTGGCGCTCGGAACGATCGTCGGGATCGTCGTCGTGAGCTACACGCTCTACAACGCCTACAAGTACCGGGACCGGGGGGAGGAGACGGGCGAGTACGACCGACCGGTGCTCGGCGAGCTCCCGACCGGGGAGGGCGGTGGACGGAAACTGTTCCTCTCGTTTTTCCTCAGTGCCGTGATCGTCATCAGCCTCGTCGCCTGGACCTACGGCGCGCTGCTCTACGTCGAGGCCGGGCCCTCCGAGCAGGGGACCGACGAGAACCTCGACGTCGACGTCGTCGGCTTCCAGTTCGGCTGGGAGTTCGAGTACCCGAACGGCCACACGGAGACGAACGAGCTCCGGGTGCCGGCCGACAGGGTCGTGACGCTCACGATCACCTCGACGGACGTCTGGCACAACTTCGGCATCCCCGACTTGCGCGTGAAAGCCGACGCGATCCCCGGCCAGACCTCCGAGACCTGGTTCCTCGCCGAGGAGCCCGGTGAACACGTCGCCTGGTGTTTCGAGCTCTGTGGGGTCGGTCACTCCGACATGGTCGCCGACGTGATCGTGATGGAGCCCGACGAGTTCGAGGAGTGGTACGAGGACCCCGAGGCCTACGAGAACGACGAGGAGGCCGACGAGGACGACGTCGAGGAGGGCGAGGAGGCGGCTGACGAGGCGGCCGACGACGAAGAGGACGCCGACGACGAGACCGAGACCGTCGCGGGGGCGGTGGTGGCCCGATGAGCGACCTCCCGCCGGCCTCGTCGGTCAAACGCTGGCTGGTGACGACCAACCACAAGGACGTCGGGGTCCTCTACCTGCTCACGGCGCTCTTTTTCTTGCTTCTGGGCGGGGTCCTCGCGCTGTTGATCCGAATGCAGCTGTGGGTGCCCGGTCCGAGCATCCTCTCGGGCAGGGCGTACAACGAGGCCGTCACCACCCACGGCCTGCTGATGGTCTTCTGGTTCCTCTCGCCGTTCGCGTTCGGCTTCGCGAACTACGTCGTTCCGCTCCAGATCGGCGCGAAGGACCTCGCGTTCCCGCGGCTGAACGCGCTCAGCTACTGGCTGTACCTCTTCTCGGGGCTGTTGATGATGGTCTCGTTCTTCCAGGGCGGTACCTACGACGCGGGCTGGACGATGTACGCCCCGCTCAACATCCCCGAGTACTCGCCGATGGTCGGGGGGACGACCGCCGTCCTCGCGCTGTTGATGTTCGTCGTCTCGGTGACGATGGGGACGGTGAACTTCCTCGTCACCATCCACTACGGGAAGGCCGAGGGGATGGGTATGTGGAACATACCGCTTTTCACCTGGTCGATCCTGCTCACCGTCTGGATGATGCTGTTCGCGTTCGCCGCGCTGCTCGGGGCGCTGTTGTTGCTCGGCTCCGACCGCATCATCGGGACGTTGTACTTCACCGCGACCGGAACGGAGGACAGCTCGTTGCTGTGGGCACACCTGTTCTGGTTCTTCGGCCATCCGGAGGTGTACATCGTCTTCTTCCCCGCACTCGGGGTGATGTTGGAGATATTCCAGACGTTCTCCGGCCGCCGGCTCGTCGGGCGCAAGTGGGTGATCCTCGCGATGATCCTCATCGCCGTCCAGAGCTTCCTCGTCTGGATGCACCACATGTTCCTCACGAACATCAACCTGGAGATCAAGACGATCATGATGGCGACGACGATCGGGATCTCACTTCCGTTCGACCTGATCGTCTTCGCGCTGATCTACACGCTCGTGAAGGGACGGGTACAGTTCACGACGCCGTTTCTCTTCTCGCTCGGGGCGCTGTTGCTGTTCATCCTCGGCGGGATCACCGGCGTCTTCCTCGGCGCGGTCGTACTGGACTACGAGTTCCGGGGCACCTACTGGGTCGTCGCGCACTTCCACTACGTGATGTTCGGGGGCGCGACCGCGCTGTTCGGCGCACTCTACTACTGGTATCCGAAGATGACCGGGCGGATGTACGACGAGTTCCTCGGAAAGCTGCACTTCGGGACCTTCTTCGTCGGGTTCAACCTGCTCTACTTCCCGCTCTTTCTCGCCTGGGAGACCCCGCGGCGGGTCTTCGAGTACAACGTCGAACTCATCACCTGGCACCAGCTCGCGACGATCGGCGGGTTCATCGTCGCCGCGTCGTTCCTGATCATGTTCTACAACCTCTACGTCAGCTACTGGAACGGGGAGCCGGCCGGCGCGAACCCCTGGGAGTTCTCCCGGACCGCCGAGTGGGCGATCGACTCGCCGCCGCCGCTCGAGAACTGGCCCGGGCGCGCGAGCTACGCCGACGGCTCGCTCTCGTTCATCGAGACCCCCTCCACAACCCACGCCGCCGACGGCGGGCAGGTGGCCGAGCCCGGCGTGGTCGAGGAGTTCCTCGAGGTCCACGAGCCGACCGAAACCGAGGCCGTCCACGACGAGCCCCACGAGGACCACGCGAGCATCTGGCCGTTCGGGATCGGGGTCGGCCTGTTCGTGCTCTTCCTCGGCCTCTCGGGGCTCCACGGGGCCGAGCTCCAGGGGCCGCACTACCTCGCGGCGATCGCGGTCGGGGTGGGCCTGAGCGGCTACGCGCTGCTCGGGTTCGGCTTCGAGCAGTTCCACGCGCCGGAGGCGGCGATCGCGGAACGCTGGCCGTTCGAGGGCATCGGGAAGACGAAACTCGGCGTCTGGTTCTTCCTCGCCTCGGACGTCGTCGTCTTCGGCGCCGTCATCGGCGCGTTCATTTTCATCCGCGCCGGGATGGGCTGGGGCGCGTGGGAGACCGTCCCGCCGGACCCGTTGCCGGGCCTGGTGAACACGTTCGTCCTGCTGACGAGCAGCTTCACCGTCATCCTCGCGCTCGTCGCCGCCGAACGGAAGAGCAAGCGCGGGCTGCTCGGCGCGCTGGGCGCGACGTTCGTGCTCGGGCTCACGTTCCTCGGCATCAAGGCCTGGGAGTGGAGCTACGAGTTCTCGATCGGGATCTACCCCCAGACGAGCATCGAGGCGTCGGTCTACTACGTGACGACGGGACTGCACGGTCTGCACGTCGTCCTGGGGATGCTGATCGCGGGGTTCATGCTCTACCGTATCTACAGCGTCGACGCCTACCTCGAGGACCACCGCCCGGTGGAGTTCTTCGGGCTCTACTGGCACTTCGTCGACATCGTCTGGGTGTTCCTCTTCCCGCTCTTTTACCTCATGTGAGGTGGGTCACCGCCGCCGGCCGGGGACGACCGCCCGGCCGACCCTCGATCGACCACGGCCACGACCGGGAGGAACCGCCCGCCGCGGTCGAGGCGTGAGGACCGTCGTCAGCCCACCCATCGGCGAAAGTGGTAGCCGGGCCAGCCTACCGGACGCGACGCGAACCCGACGAGGGCGGTATCGGCGCCGCCGTCGACGACTGTCGGAGCTCCGTGGACGGATCTCCGGTTTCACGGGCTGTCGGTGGGCACACGGGGGATCGATGTGGACACCGGGGTCGATCTCAGCCGTGCCAGACCAGCGCGTAGGTGTACGAGACGCCGAAATAGAGCAGGAGCAACGAGACGACCACCTTGGCGTGGAAGGTGAAGAGGTCGTGTGACTCCTCCTCGTAGACCTCGCGGTAGGCCTCCCGTTCGTCCTCGGAACACGCCTCGGGGTGTGCCTCGCCGAGGTGGAGCGTGTAGAGGCGCTCGGTCCGGAACGGACGGTCACAGTACGGGCAGGTCGCGGCCGGCTGGTCGTCCTCCGGAACCGCGAGTTCGGGCTCAACGAACCGGGTGAACATCCGTGTCTCACCCAGCGGCTCTCGGCTCATATAGCCGTCGGCGTGGCGAGTCGTACACCCGTACCGGCGATCACCGACCTGTAGAGGCGACCGCCGGTACCAGGGTAGGGCCGTCCGTCTCAGGCGACGAACGGCGGCGGCTGGGTCGGCAGCGAGAGGAGGTAGAGGCTCACCATCGTGTAGAGGACCATCACGAGGACGAACGGGAACTGGCTCCGGATCGCCTGCAGCCGCCCGGAGAAGAGGTCGAACGAGGCGGCGTGGGCGGCCCAGATCGCGAGCAGGTGCCCGAGGAGGACGAACAGCGCCTCGAGCGTTCCGAACCAGCCGGGCAGGACGAGCACCTGCGGGGGAAGCGGCGGCGAGAGCGGGTTCGAGACGGCGCCGAGCAGCGACGGCGAGAGCGAGAGGAGGAAGCCGGCGTAGTGTGCGAGGTGATAGCCGGCGGCGATCGCCACGAGCGGCGGCGCGAACCGGAAGGCGAGGTAGCGCGTGGAGAGGTACGTCTCCGCGCGCCGCCGGGCCCGGCGTGCGGCGAGCCAGTAGACGGCCAGAAAGAGCGCGTAGCCCCCTAGCAGTATCGAGAGGTAGACCAGCGCCGGCGGGAGGCCGAACCCGACGAGCAGCTCGATCGTCCGCACCCCGGGCGGGGTGACGACGAAGCCGCTGTAGGTCAGCTCCCAGACGAGCAGGACGGCGAACCCGACGCCCGAGAGGTCGCGGAGGACGTCCCCCTCGCGCAGCCGGGCGCCCCACGGTCGGAGCTCGAGAGCCTCCTCGGTCCGATGGATCGGTGCGACGGCGCCGTAGAAGCGGAACCAGACCGACAGCGGGTCGGCGTAGCGGAACCAGCTCCCCGGCGAGAAAACGACGGCCCCCGCGAGGGTGTAAGCGGAGTACGCGAGCACCGCGACGGCGAGCACCCACGGGACCGTGGTGACCGGGACGACGACCTCGAGCCAGATCAGCACGAGCAGGCCCGCGATCGCCGGCACCACGCCGAGATCCGTCGGGTAGTCGACGAACCCGTTCGGGAGCCGGGCGGCGAGCGCGCGCCAGGGGTTGATCGCCGGCCACGGGTTCCCGACCAGGTAGGCGACCGTCGTCAGGCCCGCGCGGGCGACGACGAAGACGAGCAGGACGGCGAGGTTCGCGTTCGCGAACGCCGGGCC
>SKXI01000044.1 GCA_007128515.1 Halococcaceae archaeon
CGATCCCCTCCCACTCGTCGCCGTCGAGGACGACCTCGCGGGTGTGGATCAGCGAGCCGTCGGCGAGCACGACCTTCAGCTCCTCGGTGTAGGCGTCGCTGATGCCGTAGCGGACCGAGTGCGCGCCCGTCGAGTTGTTGCCGAGGCCGCCGCCGATCGTCGCCCGGTTCGAGGAGGCAGGGTCGGGCGCGAACTTCAGCCCCCACCGGCTGACGTACTCCTCGAAGTGGTCCTGGACGATCCCCGGCTGGACGATCGCCCGTCGCTCCTCGGGGCGGACCTCGACGACGCCGTCCATGTAGGTCGTCATCTCGAGGACGACACAGCCGGGGCCGACCGCCTGTCCACCGAGCGACGAGCCGGCACCGCGAGCGATGATCGGCACGTCGTGATCGCCGGCGATCCGGACCGCCGCCTGCACGTCCGAGACGTCTCTCGGGTGGACGACGCCCGCCGGCCGGGCCTGGTAGATGCTCCCGTCGGTCGCGTAGAGCACCTGTGCGTACTCGTCGAACCGGACCTCACCGTCCACCGCTCGCCGCAGGTCGGCGGCGAGGTCGACGTACTCCTCGACGTCGGGGTGGTCGTGGCCGCGTTCGTCGCTGAACGTCTGGAACTCGCTCATGTCGCCCGACGGCTTCTCGATCACCGACGGCCGACCGGTCCCGCTCGTCCCCTGGCTCTCCCCCTCGGGTTCTGGTTTCTCGACGGCCATAGCCGGTCGTCCGGTGGCGAGCGACATAATACCTGTGCATGGCCCTAGCAAGGACCACTCGACCACCGGAGGGCGTCGGCCGACCCCCGTGGTCCGAACCGGCCGCGGACGACCACACGCTTATGTGGAACGGGAGGGTCGGTCCCGTATGGAGTTCATCCATGCGAACCTCAACGTACGCGACGTGGAGCGGTCGATCGAGTACTACACCGACCAGTTCGGCTTCGAGGAGACCTGGGGCTTCGAGGCCGACGGGACGGTCCACCGGTACGTCGCCGACGAGAACGGCGTCGAGCTACAGCTCTCGGAGACGGAGGGCGTGAGCGAGTACGACCACGGCGACGCGTTCGGCCACCTCGCGTTCGAAGTCGAGGACGTCGACGAGGCGTTCGATCGGATCGAGAACCACGGCGTCGAGAAGGAGCCGGGCGATCAGCCGGAAGCCGGCGCGCGAACCGCGTTCATCCTCGATCCGGATGGGCATACGCTCGAACTGGTCCAGCCACTCGAGTAACGAGAGGAGAGTGAAGACCCGGGAACCGGATCAGAGGATGTCGGCGGCTTTCGCGCGTTCGACGATCTCCTGGGCCATCTTGTTGGTCGCCTCGTCGACCATCTGGCCGTCGACCGAGACCGCACCCTTGCCCTCGGCCATCGCCTCGGCGTACGCCTCGACGATTCGGTCGGCGCGTTCGGCGACCTCCGGGTCGGGCGCGAAGATCTCGTTGCCGATCTCGATCTGGCTGGGGTGGATCGCCCACTTGCCGTCACAGCCGACCATCCGGGCGTTCGCACACGACTCGCGGAAGCCCTGTTCGTCGGAGATGTCGGCGTACGGGCCGTCGAGACACGGCAGGCCGGCGCTCTTCGCGGCTGCGTTGCAGTGCGACAGCGCGTAGTGCCAGTAGTGGCCGGGGTAGTCGGGGAACTGGCCGATGTCGAGTCCGGGCGTGCCCATCGCGGCGGAGTAGTCGCCGGGGCCGAAGATCACGCTCGAGAGGCGGTCGGAGGCGTGGGCGATCTCGTGGACCCGGTGCATCCCCTCGCCGTCCTCGATCTGCGGTTCGAGCCCGATCGCACCCACCTCGAGACCAGCGTTGACCTCGACCTGCGTGAGCAGGTTCTCGACGGTGTGGATGTCGCTCGCACCCTTCACCTTCGGGACGATGATGTCGTCGATGTTCTCGCCGGCCTCGCTCACGACCTCGATCAGGTCGTCGTACCACCACTGGGTGTCGATCCCGTTGATCCGGTAGGAAAGCACCTTCCCGCTCCAGTCGTGGGTGTTCGCCGCCTCGATGAGCGGTCCCCGGGCGTCGGGCTTCGCGTCCGGGGCGACGGAGTCCTCCAGGTCGAGAAAGACCTCGTCCGCGTCGCTCTCGGCGGCTTTCCCCATCATCTTCTCGTCGCTCGCGGGCGTTGCTAACTGTGTCCTCCGCAGGGTGACGTCTGTCATACGTGATAGCCACCTCCACCTCCCGCCGGTACCATCATAAAACTACCTCACGCCGGTCGGAGAGGTCTTCCAGACGCAGGAGCCCGGTTCACCCCGTCCGGACGGTCACTTTCGAAGGATCCACCTCGAACGTCCACTCCTACACCGGCTTCTCACACGATCTACCCTGTCACCACCTCCCGTACGGACTATCGTGGGAAAATCGGCGAGAAACCGCTCTATATCTACGTTCACCTCTGCAGAACAGAACGGCGGAGCGATCGAATGGGTGTCAACTCGACCGGTCCGGGTTTTCACTCGATCGCTACAGGCCGTGGGGGGCGATCACACCACATTACAGAAGTACGCGTGTCACGAATCGACGTGGTCACGGTCGGATACGGTACCGAACCCCCGAAACCTCGATTCGTGCGGCCGAGTCGGACGGTGGTGGTCGTGGCGAACCGACGGGCTTCATATAAGTGAAATAACACAGGACACCATCTCGTTCAGACAGGCCGAACGAACGGGCGGGCGAAGAGGTTATGAGTTCGCTACGCACAAACGACCTATGCAACGGGACGAACCGGTCACCGTCAACGCGACCGAGACGAGCTTTCGTATCATCGAGGCGCTCCAGGAGCTCGACGGTGCCGGTGTGACGGAGCTCGCGACACACGTGGGGTTACCGAAGAGCACCGTCCACAACCACCTGCAGACGCTCTGGCGAAACGAGTACGTGGTGAAACACGACGGGCGTTACGACGTCGGGCTGCGGTTCCTCCAGCTCGGTGAACACGCCAGGGACAGGCGACGCGTCGCGACGATCGGCCCCCCCGAGATCGACAAGCTCGCGGAGGCGACGAGCGAGATGGCGAACCTGCTCGTCGAGGAGCACGGTCGCGGCGTCTTCCTCTACAAGGCGAAGGGCTCGGACGCCGTCCACATGGACACGCACGCGGGCAAGCGCGTCTACCTCCACACGACCGGCTTCGGGAAGTCCATCCTCGCGCACCTCCCTCCGGAGCGCGTCGACGCGATCGTCGATCGACACGGACTCCCCGCGCGCACGCCGTACACGATCACCGATCGCGGGGAACTCGACGAGCAGCTCGACCGGGTCCGCGAACGCGGACACGCCTTCGACCGCGAGGAGCGTCTCGAGGGCCTCCACTGCGTGGCCGCACCGATCGTCACCGACGGCACCGTCGTCGGGGCGGTCAGCGTCTCCGGTCCGAAGAGCCGGATGCGCGGGGAGTGGTTCGACGAGGAGCTCCCGACGCTCGTCGAACGCGCGGCGAACGTGATCGAGATCAACCTGACGTACGGGTGATCGGCTCGCGACCCCGGGCGATCTGGCGTGTTTTGTGTATAGCACCATAGGGTTTACACTCGGGAAAGTTACCAAGGTCATAATACACATTCTAACATTCGCTAAATGTGGATATTCAGTGAGAGGGGACCGAGAACCGTCGTCCGCCGTTTCTGAAGCGGCCGAAACGAGAGCCCTTCGTTCGAGCGTGCAGTTACGGTTGCTGGGACTGCTCTGCGGGTTTCGATACGATGGAGTCCTGTCGGAACGATCGTTCGGTCTCGTGGTGTACGAAACGGTGCGCACGTCGCCACCCCACTGACCGGTCGGCTGATTTCGGGGCCTCGTGGATCCGTTCTTCGCTGGGACCGAGATCGACGCCACCCAGCGAGGAGAGTGAGAAGAGGGACGGGAACCTCGAATCGCCCGACTTCTCGATTCGAGATGCTCCTCTCGGTCACCAATCCGGGAGGAATCTCCCGTACAGAGGGTCTCGCGTGGGAATAGAGACAGGTGTAGTACGAGAGCTCGTGTCATCAGTGAGGACCCTCTGACTCTATCGACCCGTACGTCGTTCGGGGTGGACCAGGGGAGAGAGTGCTTCGGACGGCAGGATACCCATTCGAGACCGACTCCGGTTCTGTTCTCGAAATGAAACGAAGGGGGCACCGGGCAAACCTCGAACCGCCGGTGCTGTCCATCCTCACCACCCGAACCCCTGTCGACCGAGCAGACCTCCAATCACGCGAGGTAGCTGGTCTACGTGACCACAACGTACGAGCGATTCATCGGGATATCTCATAGGGCAGACGAACCAACTCCGAATCGGGGCGGCGACTCGTTACCAGAAGAGTACATAGGATCGGAGACAGCTGACGATCGAGAGGAAATTTTTTATCTTCGTTTGTAGTCCCACATCTCGTGGAGGTAGTACTAGAGAATGGCATATACGGATTTCTGGTGCGCGTTTTTGGACCCACGAAGGGAGATAACGTCTCTTATGCCCCGAATAGGGACTACATTGATACGGGAGGGGCGAGAAGCACTGGCTGTCCATGAGCGAGTCGTCGAACGGCGAGCGGACGGTCGTGAAGACGTACGTCCCGGCGTATCAGAAAGAGCGGTGGAAAGACCACGCGACAGCGCTCGATATGAGCCAGAGCGAGTTCGTTCGAACGATGATTCAAGCCGGACGAGCGGGCTTCTCGCCCGACCCCGTAGAGGGGAGTTCTCCGGATGCGAACCCCGGGGGTAACGCTCTCGAAGAGCGTCTCCTCGCTGCCCTGAGGGAGGGGTCGCGGACCGACGCCGAACTACTCGACGAGATGACCGAGGACATCGAAGAACGGCTCTACGACGCACTCGAAACCCTCCAGGAACGAAACGAGATCAAGTACAGCCCGCGCGCCGGTGGCTACGTCCTCGTCGGTGAGCGATGAGCGTCGACCCGCGTCGACCGGTCGAAGTGGACGATCCGATCGAGTACTTCCTCGAGGACCAGGCGTATCACGGGAAGGCAGAACGCACGATAGAGGCGTACGATCGCGTTCTCAGGCAGTTCGAGCGGTTCCTCTCCGAAGGTCGCCAGGAGGCGACGGAGCCCGGAGACGCCACCCAGCGGGAGTGTATGGCGTGGATCCACACGCTGCGGGGTGAGAAGGCCGAGAGCACGGTCGCGACGTACGCCTCGTATCTCCACCGGTTTTACGCCTACATGACACAGATCGGTGCGTTCGAGTTCAACCCGATGGCGCTGGTCATCGAGGAGATGCCCGAGCGGATAGAGACGAGCCCGACGCGCAGGGACCTCACCGTGGAGGCGATGCGGTCGTTCGTCGGCGGTATCTCTCACCCACTCGAACGGAGCCTCGTCCTGACGCTGTTGAAAACGGGGCTGCGAGTGGGTGAACTATGCAACATCGACTGTCGAGATCTCACGCTCGAGGACCCTCCCGAGTACGCGTCCATCGCGCCACCACGTGCACAGCTCGCCGGACGCCCCGACGCGCTGTTCGTCAGTCCGCGACCGACCAGGGGAGTGGAGACGAACGGGGAGCTGCGATCGGCATCGAACAAACGTCAGCGCGAGACGATCGTCCCAGTCGACGAGGAGCTGCGAGGAGAACTGCTGACCTACCTCGCCATCCGCCCGGATTCGCCCTCTCCGGCCGAGCCGCTGTTCGTGAACACGGCCTCGAGTTGGGGCGAGCGGGTCGAACCCCCCTACGTTCGGTCGGTGGTCGAACGCCACGCGCGCGCCCACGGCTGGTATCAGAACGGGGGGAACGCGGCCGAGAACGTCACTCCACACTACTTCAGACACTTCTTCACGACCCACCTCCGCGATCGGACCGGGGATCGGGGTATCGTGAAGTACCTCCGGGGTGACGTCGCCGACGACATCATCGACACCTACACCCACAACTGGGGCGATCGAGTCCACGAGGTCTACC
>SKXI01000296.1 GCA_007128515.1 Halococcaceae archaeon
ACCAGCGTCACGCTCACGACGAGGTTCGTCGCCAGCAGTATCGTCGTGTTGACGAAGACGAGTCTGGCGTAGCCGAGTCCCTGGAGCAGCGTGCCGTCGGGGCCACCACAGGAGGCGTTTATGAAGTAGCCGACGCAGAGAATGACGACCGCGGCAGTCGCGGCGGTGTACTGCGGGGTAAACACCAGCGAGAGGAACTCGGGAGCGCCGAGCGCGATGGTGAGACCGAGGGGTAAGGTGAGCCCCGCGACCCAGCGCGTCGCCGTTCTGTATCGCTTTGTGACCGCCTCGTCGTCGTCTTTCGCCTCCGCGATCAGCGGCTTGAAGATCGGGGCCACCGCACTGAGAAAGATCATCAGGTTCGCCGCGAGCGCGTAGCCGACGCGGTAGATGCCGACCTCCTCGCTCGAGAGGAAGAAGCCGATGACGAAGTAGTCGATCTGGCCGAGGAAGACGTAGATGATGCCGGCGAACGCCAGCGGCACGGAGTACGAGAGGAGCGGTCCCGGGGAGACGAGCGTCGTCTCCGCCGCGCGGATCTTCGGCGTGTTTCGGTAGAGCAGTACCGCTCCGGCCGCGATGGCGACGACCAGCCCGATGAGGTAGCCGCCGACGACGCCCAGCAGGCCGAGGCCCACCAGGAGGAGGAGCGTCGTCGAGAACAGCCGCACCGTGGGACGGATGATGTCGCGCTGGTAGACCCGGAATCTGAGGCGTTTGATCGCGCCGAAGCTCGTGAGCAGCGCGTTGTTGATCGCGAGAAACGGCACGGAGATCGCGAGCAAGAGCAACGCGGCGGAGAGCGCCGGTTCGTCGAAGGCGCGCGCGATCCGGTCGGCGTTGAAGAAGATGAGCGCCGCCACCACGGTCGAGGAGACGAGCATGATCGCGAACACCTCGACGATGACGCCCTTCGCGCGGCCGTAGTCGTCGTCGGCGATGTACTGCGGGGCGAAGTAGTCGATCGCCTTCGGCAGCCCGAGGTTCGCGAACGCCTGGACGAAGAGGATGATCGAGGTCGCGAGGATGAATAGCCCGTAGACCGAGGGGCTCACCAGCCGGGTGATGATCGCGACGATGAGGAAACCGAAGACCTTCCCGATCAGGTTGCCGGCGAAGGTGATCGAGCCCTGTTTCGCCATCGTCGCCGTCGAGGTGTCCTCGGGCGGGACGGTCTCGTCGGCGGGTTCTGTCGGCGGCGGCGGGCGTGGATCGAGCGGCGAGCGCTCCTCGTCGCTCGGTCCTACCATCGATAATCAGAGGCTGGTGGCGACGTCGACGCTGTATCCCCGAACCAGGGCGGCGTCGTCGCCGTAGTGCGGGTACTCGATACGGAACTCCCAGCGACGTCGTTCGGTCACGTCCTCGATCCGCTCGACGGTGGTGTCGAGCAGCTCGTCCTCGGCGTCGTAGAACTCCGCACGCACCTCGACGTACCGGATCTCCTCGTCGCCGATGATCTGTGCGACCCCCTCGACCGCGACGGTCTCCTCGTCGGTCCCCTCCTCCTCTCTCACCAGTTCGCTCTCGACGATCCGCACGCGCTCTTCGGGGTCGGGCTCGGCCGGCCCGTCGGTCGGGCCGAAGTTGCCGAGACAGCCGGCGACCGCCGTACCGAGGGCGGCGCAACCGGTCGTCAGAAGCCGTCGCCGGTGCATGCGCTCGCTACGAGTCGGCCCGTGAAATACACACCGACAGCTATGTCCGCCCGCTCCCTACGACGACCGTGTTCGTCGCCCCATCGAATCGGACAGACCGGCGGGAGAACCGCGACGGAGGGAACGGGTGAGCTTTCCCGACGTTCCAGACCTCGGAGAGGAGTGGTCGCTCGCCGATCGCGAACGTGAGACACTGTTCGCGCTTCCGACGAGCAGCGTCCGGGGATACACGCTGGTCTACGAGGACGAACCGCTCCGGGTGGCGGTCGGCCGGGAGCTTCCCGAATCGGGCGACCACCCGTGGCGGTTCTTCTTCGCGACCCGGTTGGAGTTCGTCCCGCCGCTCGCAGCCGGCATCGGTCCCGCCAGTCTGTACCCGACGGTGCTCTCGGAGGCGCGCCGGAGCTTCGCGAACGACCTCGAGGAGCGCGGGTTCACCGACGTCGAGCGTGGACGGGGCGAACGCATGCGAACCCGGGCGGGGAAGCGTGCGCGGCTCACGAAGTACACCGCCCGGTTGCCGATCGACGTCGCCGACGAGCCGATCCCCGTCGAGGCGTGGCTCGCGGTGTTCGTGGTCCGATCGGAGTTCCGCCTCGCTGGTGGTGCCTTTCCGACCTCGTTCCCGGTCGACGTGGGTATCCACCGATCCCGGTACCGGAACGAGCTGCTCGATCTGATACGGCGTGTCGGCTGAAACGAACGGTCCGAAACCAACGGCGATAGCCCGGTTGTACAGCTCGGTCATCGGAACGATTTTTTACCACGCGTTGATATCACTCAGTGGTATGAGTCAGTACGAACCGTTCAGCGACGTGGGCGAGGCGGACGTGACCCGGGCGATCGGCCAGGAGTGGACCGAGGAGTTCATGGACTTCTCGGACTCGGACGTGATCGTCGTCGGGGGCGGTCCGTCGGGTCTGATGGCCGCGAAAGAGCTGGCCGAGCGCGGCGTGAAGACGATGGTCGTCGAGAAGAACAACTACCTCGGCGGCGGGTTCTGGCTCGGCGGCTTCCTGATGAACAAGGTGACGGTCCGGAGCCCGGCGGAGGCGATCCTGGAGGACCTCGAGGTGGACTACAAGCGAGCGCAGGACACCGAGGGGCTCTACGTGGCCAACGGCCCGCACGCCTGTTCGGCGCTGATCAAGGCCGCCTGCGACGCCGGGGCGAAGACCCAGAACATGACCGAGTTCACCGACATCGTGATCCGCGAGGATCACCGCGTGGCCGGCATCGTGATGAACTGGACGCCGGTCCACGCACTGCCCAGGGAGATCACCTGCGTCGATCCCGTGGCGGTCGAAGCAGATCTAGTGATCGACGCGACCGGTCACGACGCGATGGCGGTCACGAAACTCGACGAGCGCGGCGTCCTGAACGCGCCGGGGATCGGCGACGCGCGCGAGCGCGGCACGGTGATGGACCAGAGCGGTGACGACAGCTACGGCGCGCCCGGCCACGACTCGCCGGGCCACGACTCGATGTGGGTCGGCGAGAGCGAGGACGCGGTCGTCGAGCATACAGGTCTCGCTCACGACGGCCTGATCGTCACCGGGATGGCCGTCGCGACGACCTACGGACTCCCGCGGATGGGGCCCACCTTCGGCGCGATGCTCGTCTCGGGCAAGCGCGCGGCGCAGGCTGCGATCGACGAACTCGGCGTCGACGCCCCGGACGTGGAACTCACGAGCAGAGCGACACCGGCGGACGACTGAGGGCGGACGCTCTCTCTACCGAAGGCCGACCACTTCGGCACAGACGGGGCACTCGGCGTAGGCCGCCCGTTCTCCCCGCTTCTCGTACTCGATGAGTACCCGAGTCGCTGGGATCGCAGACCCGCAGGACGGGAAGACGCCGGTCGATGGGCGTTCCGCGGACGTGGGATGTGAAGCCGTTGACCGCGGTACCCGACTACGACTCCGTATGGGATACGCTTCGGACGGGGACGAAAGAGCGATTCGAGCGCGGTGACACCGAAACCCTAACGCCAGCGGCCGACCGGGGCCGTCCGCACGCCGGATTCAGGCGCTCGGTCCGGCGGGTCCTATCGGCCCGAATACCGCCCGTGGGTCCCAGTCGGCCTTCACCTCGACCAGCCGGTCGTAATTACCGCCGAAGGCCGCCCTGCGCCGGTCGTCGCTCTCGTCGTCCGTGAGGAAGTTCAGCGCCGCGTCGCCGGTCGTGTACGGACGCACCGCCTCGTGGAACTCGCGGGTCCAGGACACGTGCTCGTCGTCGCTCGCGGGGTCGGTCCAGCGCGTCTCGATCAGGAGGTGGTGGGCGGCGTCCCGGTGGGGGTAGGCGGTCGCGTCGGGCGCCGGGTCGGTCTCCGCGCCACCCCGTGGGGAGACGAACACCGTCGCCCCAGACGACGGTGCCCTCCCGGCGTACGCCGCGATCGTCTCGATCGCCGGTTCGGGGAGCGTCCACAGGTACTGGCTCCGCAGGTAGGTCCGCATCGACCCCCCGCTGTCGCCGGCCCGCTGGAAGTCCACGTAGGACCGCGCGCGGAGGCTGTCCATGACGGGGTCGCCGTGCTCCCGGAGGGGAGCGAGGACCCGCGCTCCCTCCTCGGGCGGGCCGGCGTAGCACGCGATGAGGATCGCGACGCGGGCCCCTCGGACCGCCTCGGGGTAGTACGACGACGTCGGGAGCACCATGCTGCCGAAGAGGAGTCGAGCCGCTCGCGGTGCCTCGGTCACGAACTCCCGATACAGTCGCGCGGTCCGATCCGTCTCCTCGGCCGGGTAGACGAGCGAGCCCGCGAACACCTCGCTGACCTCGTGGAGCCGGAACTCGAAGGAGGTGACCACCCCGACACCCCCGCCCCCGCCGCGCAACGCCCAGAACAGCGCCGGGTTCTCCTCCTCGCTCGCGCGGACGAGGTCGCCGTCGGCGGTGACGACGTCGGCCGAGCGGAGGTTGTCGGAGGTGAGTCCGTACTTGCGGGAGAGCCAGCCGACCCCGCCACCGAGCGTCAGGCCGGCGACGCCGATGTTCGGGTCCTGACCCCCGGGGACGGCGAGGCCGAACGCCCCCGTCTCGTGGTCGACGTCACCCCACGTCGCGCCGCCCCCGACGCGGACCGTTCTCGCGTCCGGATCGACCCGCACCCAGTCCATCGGCGAGAGGTCGACCGTGAGCGCCCCGTCGCGGACCGCCGACCCCGAGACGTGGTGTCCGCCTGCCTTGACCGACAGCCCGACGTCGTGCTCGCGAGCGAACTCCACGGCGGCGACGACGTCGGCGACACCCGTACACCGGGCGATGGCCGCCGGCTCACTGTCGATTCGCGCGTTCCAGATCCGTCGGGCGTCGTCGTACCCCCCGTCGCCGGGACGGAGCAACCGGCCACGGAGGCGGTCGCGAAGCGGATCGAAGCCTACGTCCTCGGGGCGAGTCGGTGAACCCATCCACCGTTCTCGAGGATCGCCGGGAGTATATCACTGTTCCACCCCCTCCCGTCTCCCGAACGCGAACAGGCAGGTAGGAACGCGATTCGCAGCCCGCGGCGAGAGGTGCTCGGCCACCTCCCGGTCGTAGAACGTCAGGCCGGTCCCGCCCAGATCCCGGTGGGCGTACGTCGCGAGGTAGAGCCGGCCGAGGGTGATCCCGGCCTCCAGCTGGGCGAGCCGGTAGCCCCGGTTCCCGAGGCGTTCGACGCACTCCTCGATATCGGCCATCAGGTAGACGTTCACGTGCGCCGCGCCGGCCCACGTCTGGTCGAGCGCGAGGTGCGTCTTCGTCCGCCGGTCGAGGTCTCCGATGCGCTCCAGTTCCCCCTCGTTCGGGTGGAACCGGTAGGTGCCGTCGGGGACGTCCTCGACGCCAGCGACGAGCGCGTAGACGTCGTTGTACCGGAGGCCGTCGGCCTCGCCCTCGTTCCAGTCCGCGGGCACGCCCTGGGTCGCCCGGTCGAGTACCGTACCGAGCTTCCGTCGTCCAATCGCCTCTCCCGAGAACTCCCGACAGGAGCCGCGTCTGACCACCGTGTGGTGGAGCGGTCGGGCGGAGGCGGTCTCGTGATCGACCGGGTCGAGGGCGACCCGGTCGCCGTCCCCCGTAGCCCCTTCGACCGCCCCGACCGAACCCGCCTCCCGACACGACTCGCGCCAGTCGGCGGCCGTTTCGCCGTCCGGTAGGGTGCTCTGTTCCCACGCGTCCGGGATCAGCGGGTACTCGACGACCCGGTCGGAGAGGGGCTCGGTCTCGGGATCTATCGGTCGGACCTCGGCGGGGTCCGGGGCAG
>SKXI01000029.1 GCA_007128515.1 Halococcaceae archaeon
CGAAAACCCTCGCCGAACGAATTTCGTTACCGGGAGCTAACGTGCCCTGGAAGAACTCGTTCCCCCCGGCTGGTGCCGGAGGCTACCTCCGTCGAACGCGATGGTTCGGACATGGTATCTGCTCCCACGACACAGCGAGTATATAACCCTGTCCTTCTCGGCGCCGCCCGCACGCACGACGGAGATACCCGTCTGGCTCCACTCGAGGGGGAAACCGGCAGACTGCACGCCTGTTTAAGGATCTTCATACTGGTTAGTCACATCCCCAGACCTGGGATCGGAAGTACGCCCGTCGATCCCCTCCCGAGAAAATTTCGGCGTGAAACTTGTGAGATTTAGGGTCGAGTGGCCGGCGCGCGCTCCGGAGTAGACGCTCGTCCACTCGCGAGCGGTCGACTCCCGGTCGAGCCGAACGGTTTTTCTCACCGCACGACGACCGGCCGATATGGCCGACTTCAACCTCGATCTCCGGGCGGTCGAGGACCACCTGGAGGGCGACGACGAGGAGGGCTCGGGCCGCGTCACCCTCGCGGTCCTCGACGGGACGACGCCCGACGAGGAGTGGATCGACGCGGTCGAGGGCGGCGACGTGCTCGTGCTCGCCATCGAGGGCGACCTGAACGTCCTCGCGGCGGGCTTCGCCCGCGAGATCAAGGAGATGGGCGGTGACCTCGTGCACTTCCGGGGGTTCCTCGTCGTCACGCCACCGGACACGTCGGTGAACACCGACCGACTCTCCCCGAAGTAGCCACGAGGCGGAGCGCTCCGAACAGCGGATACGATCGGCGTCGGCGATGGAGCCCCACCGTTCGACCCGATGGGTACCTCCGGCGAGGGGGATCGTCCCGAACGACACCGACTCCGCGGGGAGACCATCGATAGCCCCGCGGTGGTCGGCGTCACCACCTTCGACGTCCACCGGACGGTCACCGCCCAGATGTGGGGGATGGGGGCGCTCCACTGGGTCGACCTCGACGAACGGGTGACCGTCTTCGGTATCGCTGGGTGCCGAGTCCGAACGCCGTCCGCGTCCCGGGGGGTCGAACCGTGCGGGGTGATCGAGACGCCGCTCCCGGCTGCGACGTCGGGATCGCGTCGGGCCTCGACGATCCCGAGGGCAAGCTGGCGGATCGACCGCACGGGCCACTCCGCACGCGAAAAGACCGTCCGATGGCTGCGCTGTGCACTCTCCGGCGTCCTCGAAGCGGGGGCTACGAGCCGAACCCGAAGCCGGTCACTGCCCCCACCGATCGGTCTCTCGAGGCCGCTCACCAGGTCGTGAGCGCCTCCCTGCCGTTGAAGTAGGTGAGGATGGCGAGGAAGGTGAGCGCGCCGGAGAGCGCGAACGCCCCGCCGACGACGAAGACGGAGTCCATGCTCACGTCGACCATGAGCCAGCCCCCGAGCAGCGGCGCGATCACGCTGCCGGGCCGCCAGACGAGCTCGCGGATGCCGAAACTGGAGGCGACGCCACCCTCGCTGGTGCCCTCGTCGGCGAACAGCGCCATGCTCGCGGGCTCTCGAAAACTGTCGGCGACGCCGAGTAGTCCCGAGAGGGCCAGCAGGGGCAGGAACGCCGCGGACAGCTCGCCGAGTAAGGGGTAGCCCGCGGGGAGCGAGAGCGCCGCGCCGATCGCGGGCGAGAACGGAACGAGCAGCGCGATCAGCCCGTAGGTGCCGCCGCCGGCGAAGACGAACAGCGAGCGGCCGTGGAGGTCCGAGAGCCGACCGGTGAAGGGCTGACAGCACATGTTGGTGAACTTCTCGGCGGTGACGGTGAGCGCGACCGCGAGGCCGCCGTAGGCGAGCCCGCCCTGCGCGGCGGCGACCCCGGCGTAGATCGGCACCCAGGTACGGACGAGCGTCACCGAGAAGGCGTACTGGAGGCGAAAGGAGGTGAGCGTGAGGATGCGACGGTTGAGCGCGAGGTCGGTGAACGGAAAGCCCTCGATCCGGGTCTCGTCGGGGTTCAGGTACCGGAGACAGCCGAGCCCCGCGACGGTCATGATCGCGACGATCACCGCGAAGATCGGCCCGAAGCCGAACAGTTCGTAGAGGACGCCGGCGGAGAGACTGCCCAGGATCGAGGCGGCGAAGCTCGCGGCGTTCGCCGTCCCGATCTTGTTCGCGCGGGTACCGACGGCCGCGAGCTGGCCGACCAGCGAGAGCGTCATCAGTCCCGCACCCGTGACCGCGACGCCCTGGAGCGCCCGGATCGCGACGAACGAGGCGCTCGAATCCACCTGCGGGAAGAGCGCGTAGGCGACGATACCGAGCGCGAGCACCGAGAGCAGGACGAGACGTTTGTCGAACCGGTCGCCCGCCCACGCCAGCGGGACGACCGCGAGCGTCTGTGCCAGGGTGAAGCCCGTCGTGTACATCCCGATGACGAAGCCCGCCCCGAGGGTCACCCCGAAGACGGTCGTCGCGGAGGGGTCGAGTTCGTTGATGTAGTAGGGCAAGAGCGTGATCAGCGTGATGAAGCCGAAGCCCTCGGAGAACCGGACGAGGTAGAGGGTGAGAAACTGGAGCCGCTCGTCGTTCACGGCCGAACTCCCCGCCGTCACTGCAAAGCTATTGCGAATCGAAACTCGACAGGGGCTCCGGACGGGTGGGCGATCAGCGGATCGTCAGGTAGTGGCCGTCGGGATCGAGGACTCGCACACCGTCGTCGAGCGTCTCGACCGAACGGGCACGATCCCCCACCCGGTCGACCGCCTCCGCTGGATCGTCGGCGGAGAACCCGACGTCGACGTGGACGCCCCCACGGGCGTCCGCGAGGCCGAGGTGTGGCTCCCAGAGTTCGAGGTCGACCGGGCCCGCGAGACGGATCCGCTCCCGGTTCGCCCCGCGGTCGACCGGGTCGAAACCGAGGTCGGTGTAGAACCGTTCGGCTCGGTCGAGATCCGCCACCTCCAGGACGATCTCGAAGATCCTCGTGATTCCGTTCCCCTCGCCGCGTTCGCCGAGTTCGACACAGTGGTCGTCCGGGTCGTCGAGGTAGAGCGAGCGCGCCGTCCCGAACGAGTACTCCGTGAGGTCGAAGCCCGCCTCCTCGAGTGCCTCCCACCGGTCGTCGTACTCCTCGCCCGGGATCGCGAACGCGTAGTGGGTGTGGAGCCCGCCGCGCGGCACCGAGGAGGGCCGTCTGAGGACGAGTTCGTGTGCGCCCGCGTCGAGGCGGACCTCCTCGTCGGTCTCCTCGGCGACCGCGAGGCCGAGGTGGTCGGTGTAGAACGCTCGCGCCCGGTCGAGGTACTTCACTTCGAGCGCGAGCCAGCGCAGTCCCGAGAGCATGCCCCGGCTACGCACACATCGGATAAAGCTCTCGGGGGGATCGTGGCTTCGTTCAGATTAGCTGGTTCCAGCAGTATGCGAGGCTCTGGAGCCACGTTTCGTCGGTTGCTGGCTCGGCGTTCCGGAAACGATTTCCAAACTGGTGGGTTCGTCGTTCTATTCCTTGAAAGAGTCGTTCGACGGCGTTCCGATTTCCGCGTGTCTCGTGTCTGAAATCGAGGCCGTCGCGGTGAAGTGAACCGTGGAGCCACTGGCCAGAATCGACGAGAAACACGGTGTCGTCGACGTCGTGTTTCTCGCGCAGTTCTGCGAGAAATCGATCGGTGAGGCCAGCGTTTCGCGTCGGATAGTGCCCGACGTGGAGGAACTCGTCGGTCTCGAGATCAACCGTAGCGTACAGCCAATAGCGCCGATCAGTGAGATGGATCACGGTTTCGTCGAGCGCAACGTGGTCCGGTTGGTTGCCGCCGGACGGCTGTTAATCGGCTTTTTTACACCCAGTTATGAATCGTAGATCGGGCCCGCTCGACATCGAAACTCTCCAAGACAGATACAGTATCCGAAAGTGATAATCCGCACAGCTGGGGCTGGACACTCATAGGGATCATCGTAGAAGTTCATAGGATTTCCCAATTCGGGACCGACAGACGGGGTCAGTCGATCGGCCACCGAGATCTCTGGGTGGCTACGATGATCCCTATCAGTAGCATCGGTTCACGCGGTGTCTGCTCGCGCTCCACGAAATATAGCTCAATCCCGATGCTAGATCCGGCGAGGCGGTCGAATTCTGGCATAGCACTACGAATTCCACCGCCTCACTCCTTCGAACTCTAATCTGAACAGCGCCTCGTGCCCGTCTCGGTCGGTTTAAGCGTCGTCGGTCCTACCTCCGACCATGACCCTGAAACGAGAGGGACGGGCGAGCGAGCCGCGGACGGTGAACCGGTTCGACGGCGGGGTGAGCTGGATCGCGTTCCCCGACGAGGAGATGGAGCGAGCGAGCCACGCGCTCGCGACCGAGGCGGGCACCTTCGTCGTCGACCCGGTCGACACGACCGAACTCGACGACCTGCTCTCGGAACTCGACGAGGTGGCGGGCGTCGTCGTCCTCCTCGACCGCCACAAGCGCGACGCGGCGGCGGTCGCCCGTCGCCACGACGTACCGGTCTACCTCCCCTCGGAGCTCAGGGGGATGGCGGGGGAGTTCGACGCGCCGATCGAGACGTTCTCCGGGACGCTCCCGGGGACCGACTTCCGGGCGATCACGGTCGTCGACACCCCACTCTGGCACGAGGTCGCGCTGTGGGACGAGGGGAGGAGAACGCTCGTGGTTCCCGAAAGCGTCGGCACGGCCGAGTACTTCCTCGCACCCGGGGAGCGCCTCGGCGTCCACCCGACCCGGCGGCTGCTCCCACCGCGGAAGGCGCTCGGAGACCTGGAGCCCGAACGCGTGCTCGTCGGCCACGGCGAGGGCGTGATGAACGATGGAACGTCGGCACTCGCCGACGCGCTCTCCGGCTCGCGTAGCCGGGCACCCTCTCTCTACGCGCACACCGCCAGATACTTCCTGCCGATCTGATACGGGCTACCGTACACGTGTACCGCGGGGACCGAGAGACGGGTACCGATCCGAGCGGTACGGACGTACAAAAGTCCGTACGAGCCACCGAACTTATCACGGCCGCGACGAACGAACCGCCGTGGACGTCGTCTACCTCACCCGCGGGCTCGCCGAGTGGCTCCTCGAGATGAGCGCGGAGGAGGAGCCCGAGCAGTTCGCCGTCGCCCTCGAGGTGACGTCCGCGGGCGAGTTCGAGGCGGACCTCGGGCTCGCCGAGGAGGTGCCGGTCTTCACGCACTTCTACCACCCCGATGCAGGGAGATCGGTGACTGCGGTGTTCGGGATGGACTTCTCGACGCCGATGGGGATGACGAAAGGGCGGTTCGTCTCGCACCCCCGGGGGAACCTCTCGGTAACGCTCAGGGACGACCTGCACGCGGTCGTCCTCGTCGCGATCCCGCCGTGGGAACTCGCCTCGCTGGCGGCGTTCGACCGCGCGGGCCGGAAGAAGACGATCGAGCTGGTCGACGCCGAACCCCCGGAAGAGGCCCTACCCTGACGCGGTCCCCGACGAGAGGCGAGACTACTCCAGGTAGCCCAGATCGCGTAGCTGGGCGGCGATCTCGTCGAACTCGGCCTCGGTGAGCTGCCCCTGGCGCTGGTGCTGGATGACGATACTCCGGAGGAGAAAGCGGACGAGGTCGCTCGTGCTCGAGAAGCTGGTCCCCTCGATCGTCTCCTCGACGCGTTCGGCGAGCTCCTTCGGGATCGAGACGGTCGTGTACTCGGTCATACCGGGACGAGGCGACGGCGAGGAAAAGGGGTTGTGACCTACCGATCGCGGAGGTCGTCGATCCGTCGGAGCTGTTCGCGGTGCAGCGTGACGATCAGGTCCGAGAGCACGCCGAACATGATCAGCTGGACGCCGACGATGATCCCGAAGGCGGCGACGACGGCGAGCACCTCGTGTGAGATGCCGTAGGCGAACCAGCGGTAGCCGACGTACGACGCCATCCCGC
>SKXI01000162.1 GCA_007128515.1 Halococcaceae archaeon
GGTCGGTCCGGATCACGACGATCAGAGGACCTCGACGAGGAGGACGAACAGCCCGACGACCCCGAAGACGACGCCGAGGGCGCTCTCCATGACCCCGCCCGGCACGTACTTCCCGAGGTGAGACCCGACCGTGCTCCCGACGAGGACGCCGGGGATCGACCAGCCGACGGCGTACCAGGCCGGCGTGGCGCTCAGGGCGTGAACCGTCGCGCCGGCGAGCGCCGCGATCGCGAGGACGAAGACGCTGGTCGCGACGGCGACGCGCGGCGGGATCCGACAGCGGACGACGAGCTGCGTCGTCGTGATCTCGGGCAGGCCGGCGCTGATGAGCCCGGTGACGAACCCGCCGACGGTCGCCAGCCCGACCCCGGGCGCGTGCGAGCAGGCCGGATACCGGTAGATCGTGCCGTCTCGCGCCTCGACGACCCGCTCGTCGCTCCCCCACGGTCCGTCACCACCGCCCACGTACTCGCTCGCGGCCTCGGCGCGCTCCGGCGAGGTGTAGACGACGAGAAAGCCGCCGAGGCTGAGCAGTCCGATCCCGAACGCGGTCAGCAGGAGTCCGTGATCGATCCGGTGAGCGAGGAACGCCCCGAGGACGATCGCCGGAAGCGCCCCCACCAGCAGCCACTTCGCGACCGTGTAGTCGACGAGCCCCTGTCTGACGTACGAACGCAGGCCGTTGCCCATCCCGAACACCTCGGTCAGCAGACCGGCACCGATCGCCTGCGCCGGCGTGAGCCCGACTGCGAACAGAAAAAAGGGGCTAAAAAAGAGCGCGCCCGAGACCCCCGCGGAGATGGCGATCGTCGAGAACAGCACCGACGCGGGGAAGATCCACCAGTAAGAGAGAAACACGTCGATCGAGACGACCGACGGGACGTCGGCGGCCGGGAGCGTGGCGACGAGCGGGAGGGCGACGGCGGGGAGGACCGCCGTCCGTGGGAGGGCCATAGAGAGCGTCTCGAACCCGTCAGCCCTCGAGCATCGGGAGGTCCCGGACGGCGCTCTCGATCACCCTGCTCAGTGTCGGGTGGGCGTGGATCGTCTCGCCGACGGTCCCCGCGTCGACGCCCGCGCGCATCGCGATCACCGTCTCGTGGATCAGCGTCGAGGCCTCGTGGCCGATCACCTGACAGCCGAGCAGCTCGCCGTCGGGCGCTGCCAGCACCTTGACGAAGCCCTCCTCGAGTTTCTTCGCCCGCCCCATCGCGCTGTCGGAAAACCGCGCGGTGCCGACGTGGTACTCCCGGCCGGCGTCCACGAGCTCGTCCTCCGTTGCCCCGACGCCAGCGATCTGCGGCTCCGTGAAGATGACGTGGGGCATCGCCGAGAAGTCGATCGGCCGCCGGGCGTCCTCCACGACGTTCGCGACCGTGGTGCGCGTCTCGTAGTCGCCGGAGTGTTTGAAGAGGAAGTTGCCCGCGATATCCCCCTGGGCCCAGACGTTCTCCGCGGTGGTCTCCAGGTACTCGTTCGTCTCGACGAAGCCGCGGTCGTCGGTCTCGATACCGCCCGTTTCGACCGCGAGCGTGTCGGTGTTCGGGCGCCGGCCGACCGCGACGAGCAGCTCGTCGCCCGTGATCGTGCGTGTCTCTCCCGCCCCGGTCTCGGCGTGTACCGTGATCCCGTCGGCGTCCTCGGAGACGCTCGTTACCCGGTGACCCGTGTAGACGTCGTGGCGGCGCTCGGCGATCTCGGTGAACGCCTCGGCGACCGCGCCGTCCTCCCGGGGCACCAGCGTCTCGAGCATCTCGACGATCGCCACGTCTGTCCCCATCGACTCGAAGAAATAGCCCAGTTCGACCGCGATGTACCCGCCGCCGAGGATCACCATACGCTCCGGAAGCTCCTCCAGGTAGAGCGCCTCGGCGCTCGTGAGGTGCGAGGCCTCCGCGAGGCCGTCGATCGGCGGGATCACCGGTCGGCTGCCCGCCGCGACGACCATCCGGTCGGCGGTGATCGTCTCGCCATCGACCTCGATCGTGCGATCGTCGACGAACCGCGCCGTCGAGTCGTAGAGGGTGAGGTGTTCCCGTTCCCGGTAGCGCGCTTCCATCCCCTCGGCGATCCCCGACAGCGTCGTCCGCATCTCGTCGACGATCCCGGGGAAGTCGATCCCCTCGAGGGTAGCGTCGACGCCGAAACGGCCAGCCTCCCGGACGGTGTTCGCGACGGTCGCGCGCTGGATGAGGATCTTCGAGGGGTTACAGCCGCGGTTGAGGCAGGTCCCGCCGAGCGGGCCGGGTTCGACGAGCGCCGTCTCCAGGGCGGCGTCCGCCGCAGCCGCTGCGACGTTGTTGCCGGTGCCACCGCCGATCACCGCGACCTCGTAGTCGGCCATCTCAGTCCCCGCTCGCCCGTCCGCCCGTTCCCGCGTCACGTGCGCCGAACAGCTCCGCCACGCGTTCGTCCGTGGGGGCCCAGCCGACGAACTCCCCGCCCTCGAACGGCAGCTCGACGGCGGCGACGTAGTTACACAGCCCGACGTAGAAGTCCACCAGCAGTCCGACGGCGACGATCTCGGCGGGCGAGTAGTGACGCCCCAACGCGTCGTGGATCCCGTCGGTCACCCCCCCGGTCGAGACCGCCTGGGCATACTGTAACAGCACGAACTCCTCCTCCGCGAACGGCGAGAGGTCGCCGTCACCGATCGCGCGCATCTCCGCAATGGAGACGCCCCTCGACCTGGCGATGTCGACGTGCTGGTGCCACTCGTAGCGGGCCCCACGGGCGCTCGCGACGGCCAGGATCACCAGCTCCTTTCGTCTGTCGCCGAGCTGGTCGTAGAGGACGTTCAGGTACTCGAGCGTCGCTTCGAGCACCTCGGGGTTGTGTGCCCACACGCGGAAGATGTTGCGGTTGCCGAGATACTCGTCGGTGAACAGGTAGTGATACTCGTCCGGGATCTCGTCCATCGCCAGCAACGGGAGGCGTGACATACCGGAGAGACCGGGCCGCGCCAATTAGCTGTGACTGAGCGGGGAGAAACCCGGTTACCCGGGGCTCAGCCGGTCGTTAACTCGACGCGCTCCCTCGGGGCCCCATGGAGGACCCGAGGGAGACGGCGGCGGTGACGCGAAACGCAGGGACGGTTCGGACGGTCGATCGATCGGCGTGGCTCGCCGGCGCGATAGGCGGGTTTCTCGGTAGCCTGGCGATGGGAGCGCTCATGCCGGCGGCGACGCTCGAGGTGGCGATCCCCGCGATGTACGGTCTCGATGGACCGGCGCCGCTGGAAGGATGGACGCTCCACCAGCTCCACGGGGTCGTCCTGGGGCTCGTCTACGTGGCGCTCGTCCAGGTCGAACCGGTCCGTGCGCCGGCCAGACGTCTGCGAGGGGCGGTCGCCCTCGGGGTCGCGTACGGCGTGGCGACGACCCTGGTCCTGAGCGTCATCGTGATGCCGGTCTGGCTCGCGACGGTCGGCTTCGAGGACGGCCCCCCGTTTCCGAACCTCTCGCTCGTCGGAACGACGGTGAGTATCGTCGCCCACGTCGTCTACGCGCTCCCGGTCGCGCTCGCGTACGCGCTCGTTTCCCGACGGTGACCCGGCTCGCGCCGCCCGGAGAGGACGCGGACGTAGCCGTCCAGTGGTCGATCGGGCCGGATCCACTCGCTTCGGCGCCCTCTTTCTCCGGGCGTTCATTACCATCCCTGCCCAAACACGGCTGGACGGCCTGAAACCGAAGACGAAGAACGGAACGGAAGACACCGTCGAGATCCGCGGTGGGGCGGGGTGGGTCGAACTCGGTGGGGAACCACCCGACGGTGCTCTCCCGGTCCGGGTTCGACCCGCCCACCGAGACACAATGGAAGAGGACAAACGGCTCACCGACGCGGAGAAACGACTTCTCTACACGCTCGTGCTTCTGTTCGAACGCGACGGTGGGTTCGTCACCGGCCAGGCGGTCGCAGGCCGGATCGGCACGACGCCGAGCACGATCCGAAACCAGATGCAGGCGCTTCGAGAGCAGGGGCTGGTAGAGAGCAAACTCGGTCCGAACGGCGGCTACCGGCCGACGGGTCGTGCCTACGAACTCCTCGACCGACCGGCCTCCGAGGAGCTCAAGTGGGTCTGGTCGGACGGCGGCGTCGAGACGCCCGTGGCGGACCGATCCCGGACGGGATCGAACGAGGTGCTCATCGACAGGATCGAACTCGTCGATCTGAAAGACGCCTCCTCCGGACGCATCCTCATCCACCTCCCCGGTCCCGATCACGAGTTCGAGGCCGGTGACGAGATCGAGATCGGCCCGATCTGGCGGCTCGATCTCACCGTCAAGGCGATCGTCGACGATATCGACGGCTCGACGGTGCTGGCGAGCGTCGATCGGATCATCGTCTCGAACTGATCGGGCCCGTAGGATCGGACCGATACGGCGGTACGCTCGCATCCGTCGTGGCTTCCGGGCGGGACGCTCGCCGACCGGGCACTCAGAGCGATCGTCGCGAGTCGTTCCCGTATCGACCGCACGACGGCGCGCGGTCGAACCGGTAGACGGCCGCTCCCGTCACTATCGCTCGTCGGCGAATCGGTTCGATCGACTCCGTGACGACGACCCCGGGGAGACCGGCCTCGCGTCCTCGACGGCCACCCGATCGTCGAGGGGGTCCATTCGTTCGAGCCGCTCGAGGCCGTCGTGGACGGATACCGTCCCTCGCTCCCCGGTGTGAGGATAGACGGCCACGATCGAACCCCGTTCGTACACCGCGAAACAGAGCACCGGGAACTCGATCACCCGTCGGCACTCGTCGGTGAGCATCGAGCCGACCTCGCACCGCCGGAACGCCGGTGTGAGCCGACTGCCCTCCGTCCCCGCCCACCGCTCCCACTCGTCGTACAGCCGCCGCTCCGGGCGGGTGGTCGCGTCCTCCGGAACCCGGCGACCCCAGACGCCGACGTCGAGATCGCCGACCACCCCCCGCTCGACCAGCCGGTCGAGCCGGTCGAGGACCGATCGCTGTCGCTCGTCAGTCGCGTCCGGCGCGAGCGACCGGAGTCGCACGACGACACGGCGACGATCCCGGTCGATCGCCGCCGCGGTCGGGTTCCATCGGCCCCGTTCTTCGACGTCGGAGACGCGTACCGGCCCCGACCCACCCGTCGTTCCATCGTCATCCATCTCCCGCAGACAGGCGCGACCCACCGGTAAGAATGCCCCGAGAAGGGTTCACCCGAACCCGCGAGGTCCTCCCCGATCCTCCACGAACCCACCCGATCGTCCCCTCGTGTGACTCGCTCGGGAACGCCCCACCGCGTCACACCGAGCGCCGGGGGAGGGGTCATTCACTCCCGGGCGGCTCGGCCGCGACGCGCATCGCCCACGGGGCCTACCGGACCCCGAGCAGGGCGACCGCCCCGATCGCGCTCCTGCCACCGGGTCGATTCGGGAAGGATCGGGGACGACGGCGGGCGATGGGGGAGCTCTCGCCCGTCCGTTCAACCGTGCTTGATACCGCACGAACCCCTCGAGACGGACCGAGAACGATGACGAAGCGATGTCCGTACTGTGGGGAGTCCGTCCACGACGACGCGTACGTGGACCATCTCGCGAAACGACACGACGGCGAACTGAGCCGGATCGACCGGCGGCTCGTCGGGGATCGAGCCGGAGCAGCGAACGACCGGTCGCGACGCCGACACCTCTACGTCGGCGGTGGCATCATCCTGATGGTGTTCGCGCTGGGGTACCTGGCGATCTTCTCGGGGGCGGTCAGCAGCGATCCTCCCGTCGCCCAGGAGCCGGACCGGGAAGCCCCGATGCACGTCCACGGGACGATCACCGTCGCGATCGACGGCGAGGAGATCGACTTCGACCAGGCCCGGTACATCGAGCGTGACGTCTGTTTCCACTTCCAC
>SKXI01000475.1 GCA_007128515.1 Halococcaceae archaeon
ACGGAGAAGGCCCGTCGCTGTGGGATGGAGGGCCTCCGCTCGACGTACGTCCAGCACGCCGGGACCGAACCGTTCGACCTCGAGAACTACGCGCGCGCCCACGACCGGGAGGACGAACTCCTCCCGACGCGGAATCACCCACGACGGCCGTCGCTCTCGCTCTTCCTCGACCACGCCAGGGAGACGATCGACCGACACGACCTCGACTCGCTGGTCCTCCCGGCACGGGCCGAGACGGTCCAGCCACACGGCGACGGGGTCCGTATCGGGACCGACGAGGGATCGATCGACGCCCGGTGCTGTCTGCTCGCGATCGGCTACGGCGGCAGGGTCGCCGTCCCGGAGTGGGCACGGCTCGGAACCGATGCCCCGATCGGACACGTCTGGGAGGAGGGGTACGACGAGACCACCCTCGGCGAGGACGTCGTGGTCATCGGCGGCGGGGTCAGCGCCACCTCGCTCGCGCTCTCGCTCGCCGAACGGGATCGGGAGGTGACGCTGCTCTCGCGCCATCGGATCGAGACCGAGACGGTCGAGTCCGACCCGTACTGGCTCAACTGGTCGTACATCGAGGACCACCTCCACTGCCTGCCGCCGGCCTCGCGTGCGCGCTCCGACGCGATCCGGGCGGCCCGCTACGACTCGACCGTCCCGCGGTACCTCGCCGAACGGCTCAGAGCGGCCGCGAGCGGCGGTCGTCTGGAGGTCACGCGTGGCGAGGTCGAGAGCGCGTATCACGGCGGGGGACTCGTGCTCCGGCTCACCGACGGGAGGGTGCGGGAAACGGACTCGGTCGTTCTCGCGACCGGCTTCGCCGAGGTCTACACCCACCCCTTCCTGCGGTCGGTCGCCGAGTCGCTGGACCTCGCCACCGGCTACCGGGGGATGCCCCACCTCTGTGACGAGACGCTCTCCTGGCGGACCCTGGAGGGCGAGCGTTCGCCCGTGTTCGCGACCGGCGCGTTCGCCGAGGGTGCGGTCGGCCCGTTCGCCCGGAACCTCCCCGGGGCGCGGCGGGCGGCCGATCGGCTGGTCGAGGTCGCCGGCTCACGGGCCGCACCCGTCCGTCTCGCCTCCGATCGAGCTTTGCGTTCCCCACCCGAATCCGGCCCGTGAACGTCCACGGCCACTCGGTCGAGGGGGTCGGCGTCGGCTCCGAGACCCGCTGTGTCCACTACCACACCGACCGGGACGTGATCGCCATCCGGTTTCCCTGCTGTCTCAGCTACTACCCCTGTCACGCCTGTCACGGGGCGACCGCGGATCACGAGGCAGAGCGCTGGTCGCGCGACCAGCGCGACAGGGAGGCGGTTCTCTGTGGGGTCTGTGGGACCGAGCTCACGATCCGGGAGTACCTCGACTCCCCCACGCGCTGTCCGACCTGCGGGGCGGCGTTCAACCCCGGCTGTGCGGCTCACCACGACCGCTACTTCGAGCCCTGACCCTCGTCCGCGGACCGGTGTGCTTTCGCCGGTGCCGCCTCCAGTCGACGCATGGACGAAGCGCACCCGCTCGCCTGGGAGACGCTCGACCGACGGATCCCGTACACCTGTCCCGGCTTCGACGTCGTCACCGAGGACGTCAGGCTGCCCGACGGAACCGAGACCGACTTCGATTACCTCTCGGAACCCGAGAGCGTCTGTATCCTGCCGTTGACACCAGACGGCGGGGTAGTCTGCATCGAGGAGTGGCGACAGGCCGTCTCCCGGGTGAGCTACGGTTTCCCGGTCGGGGGGGTCGAACCCGACGACACGGACCTCGTGGCGGCCGCACGTCGTGAACTGGCCGAGGAGACGGGTCACGAGGCCGACTCCGTCGAGCCGTTGCTCACCGTCGAGCCAGCGAACGGCATCGCGGACTCGGTGATGCACTTCTTCGTCGCCCGGGGCTGTCGTCCGGAGAGTGAGCAGCGACTCGACTTCAACGAGAGCATCCGCGTGCGGACCACGCCGCTCACCGACCTCCGGGAGGCGGTCGCCGCGGGTGAGGTGAGGGACGGGAGAACCGTGCTCGCGCTCTCGTACTACGAGGCGTTCGGTCGGTGACCGCGGGTCGGATGGTGAGACCTCCAGAGCGCTATACACATCACTTAGCAGAGGTTATGTTCGGCGGGTGTCGAGGCTCGACCGAGTATGGCAGCACGTTCACCCACGTCCGATCCCGGTCTGCCACGATCCCGGTTCGTTCCGGGATCGCGGTCGGACCACCCCGCGAGCGCCCTCCGAACGGTCCTCGTGCGCTACGAGGGGACCCCGGATCGGTGTACGATCTACCCCCGAGCCTCTGACGATAAGGAACGGCAGGTGACGTGGATCAGCGTCGATCTCGACGTCGTGGTCGACCTCGAGACCGTTCGGTAGCCGACGAGAGGGACTCGGTTTCCGCGTAGCGGCCGAGGGTCGTCGGAGGCGAGCGACCAGGTGGACCGCGATCGCTGTTTCAGTCGGATCGGAACCGCCTGCCGAGGCGATAGCCGAAGAACACGGACAGCCCGAGCAGTACGAGCAAGACGAGTGCGGCGACCAGCGTGGTCTCGAGCACCGTGACGACGACCGCGAACACGACGAGGAAGCCGGCCAGACCGAGCATGAGTTTCCACGGTTCCACGTCCATACGGGTCGTTTCCGCGGCGGTGGCGGTAACCGTATCGACACGCCGTGGCCGGGAGCGGACGCCCGCGGAACGGGACGCTTTCCCGTCACCGGGGACTGAACGCGATATGGACGGTTTCAGAACGGATCTAGCGGCGGGAGATCTGACCGACGAGCGGTGCGGGATACCCAGTCCCCGAGCGGGTGTGAGGGGACACGCCCGTAGAGGGTCGTAGCCCATGCGGGACGTCTTCGAGATACGCGGGCAGGACGCCGCCGGACGGCTCGGCACGCTCTCGGTACCCAGAGCCGGTCTCGCGGTCGAGACGCCCGCGTTGCTTCCGGTGGTGAACCCCCACCTCCAGACGGTCGCCCCGCGACGGCTCGCCGACGAGTTCGGCGCGGAGATCCTCATCACGAACTCCTACATCCTCCACGGCAGCGACGACCTGCGAGAGGAGGTTATAGAGAGAGGACTCCACGACCTGCTCGAGTTCCCGGGCGCGATCATGACCGACTCGGGCTCGTTTCAGCTCGCCGAGTACGGCGAGATCGACGTCACCTCGGAGGAGATCCTCGCCTTCCAGCGCGAGATCGGCTCGGACATCGGAACTCCGGTGGACATCCCGACTGCGCCGGACGTCGACCGCGAGCGGGCCGAAGAGGAGCTTCGGACCACACAGGAGCGCCTGGAGCGTGCGGAGTGCTTCGACGCGGGCGAGATGCTCGTCTCCGCCCCGATCCAGGGATCGACGCAGCTCGACCTCAGGACCGAGGCCGCCCGCCACGCCTACGGGACCGATCTCGACGTCTTTCCTGTCGGGGCGGTCGTCCCGCTGATGAACGCCTACCGCTTCGACGACGTGGTCGAGGTCGTCGCGGCGGCCAAGCGCGGACTCGGCGCGGACGCCCCGGTCCACCTCTTCGGCGCGGGCCACCCGATGCTGTTCGCGCTCGCGGTCGCCTGCGGCTGCGACCTCTTCGACTCCGCCGCCTACGCCCTCTACGCCCGCGACGGCCGCTACCTCACGGTCCGGGGTACCCGCCACCTAGACGAGCTTGACGAGTTCCCCTGCGCCTGTCCGGTCTGCACCGAACACACCCCGCGATCGCTCCGATCGGAGTTGAACCGGGAGCGAGAGCGCCTCCTCGCCGAACACAACCTCCACGTCTCGTTCGCCGAGTTCCGACGGATCAAGGCGGCGATCCGGTCCGGGAAACTTCTCGAACTCGTCGAGACGCGCGCCCGGGCCCACCCGGCGATGCTCGACGGCTATCGGGCACTGTTGGAGCACGCGGAGTGGCTCGAAGCGAGCGATCCGGCATCGAAGGACGCCTTCTTCTACGTCTCCGGGGAGAGTGTCCTCCGACCCGAAGTGGGGAGACACCACGACCGTCTCGCGCGGCTCTCGGTCCCGGATCGACTCCTGGTGGTCTCGGAGGGGGTGCCGGCGAACACCGAGGGAGCGGACGAGGTCTGGAGCCTGCGCCCGCCGTTCGGCCCGGTCCCGCCGGCGCTCTCGGAGACGTATCCCTGCAACGCCGAACTCCCCTCCCGGCTCGACGTGTACGCCTACGAGGCCGCCGCGGACGGGGTGGCGGCGCTCGCCATGGCACACCCCGAAACCGAGATCCGGGTGGTCCACGACGGCTGGCCGGCGTCGTCGCTCTCGCGGCTTCCAGAGTGTGTCGAACGAAGGGAGGAGGAATCGACGGATAGTTCCGCGACAGCGGTCGAGGAGAGCCAATGACCGAGTTCTTCGAGGTGCACGAGCGCGACGGTGCGGCCAGGCTGGGTGAACTCCGCCTGGCCGAGTCGCTCGCTACCCCGGCGCTCGCGGACGACGTCCTCCGGGACGGGGGGAGCCTCTGGCGCACAGAGCGCGATTCGCCGGAGGGGAGCGAGGCACACGTTACGATGCTCCCCCACCGGGGGTTCCCCCCGGGGACCGACCCTGAGGTCGAGGAAGCGTTCGCGGTCGAGTACCCGGACGTCGAGTTCGCGAGCGGTGCGGTCGTCTCGCCGGGAACTGCACGGAATCACGGCGCGGACGTCTACGCGCTCTCGACGGCTCAGGGCGTCGTCGGCCACGCGAGCGCGTTCGTCGAGGCGGTCGTGGAGGTCCGGGAGGCGATTCCGGCGGACACCGCACTCTTGCTCTCCGGGGTGGCGACCCCCGCGAACGCCGCACTGCTGGCCTACGCCGGGGTCGACCTGGTCGACACCGCCCGCGCGGCCGTCCGCGGCACCGAAGGACGCTACCTGACGACCGACGGCGCGCAGTTCCTCTCGGATCTCGAAGAGCTCCCCTGTCCCTGTCCGACCTGCGCGCGGCCGGTCACCGAGTTCACCCGCGAACACTGTGCCGAGCACAACGAGAACGCGCTTCGAGCCGAACTCGCGCGGGTCCGGGCGCGGATCCGCAACGGCTCGCTGAGAGATTACGTCGAGGGCCAGGTCAGACACAGCACGTGGGGGACGGCGGCGTTCCGAACGTTCGACACCCAGTGGGGCTATCTGGAGGAACGGACGCCGATCTACCGGCGGTCCGGGCTGCTCGCGACGACCGAGGACGCGCTTCGACGGCCCGAGATCCAGCGGTTCGCCGATCGGGTGACGACCCGGTACCGAAGTGGCTTCGACGCCCCGCTCGTTCTGGTACCGTGTTCGGCGACGAAACCCTACAGCGACTCCCAGAGCCACGGCCAGTTCCACGACGCGATCCGATACAGGGGACACATCGTCTCGATGACCTCGCCGATCGGGGTCGTCCCCCAGGAACTCGAGTGTACCTACCCCGCCCAGCACTACGACGCCGCGGTGACGGGCCGGTGGTCCGACGAGGAGATCGGTTTCGTCGCCGAAGTCCTGGAGCGATACCTCTCGCGCAACGAGTACCCGAGGGTGATCGCGCACGTTCCCGCGGAGGGCTACCGAGAGGTCGTCGAACGCGCGACCCGTTCCCTCGGGATCGACCCGGAGTTCACCGTCGCGGACCACCCGACGACCGACGAGTCGCTGACGAACCTGAGCGTGGCGCTCTCGGGCGAGGGCCAGTACCGGAAGCGGGAGCGTCAGCACCGAACGATCAGAGCGCTCGCGGACGTCCAGTTCGGGGAGGGCGCGGGCGAGGCGCTCTTTCCGGAGCTCGTGGCCGAGAGCCGCTACCCGAAGCTCCGGGCGCACGACGCGGAGGGCGAACAGCTCGCGGCGATGGTCCCGCAGTACGGGACGCTCTCGCTCACGCTCGCCGGTGCGCGGCGGTGGGTC
>SKXI01000017.1 GCA_007128515.1 Halococcaceae archaeon
CCGCTTCCGGTGGGCAGTTCGAGCACACCACGGTCGCCGTTCTCTCGCCAGGCCGAGAGCGCGTCGGCCTGGTAGGAACGAAGCTCGTAGGTCGAGGCGAGTCCGCGGAGCGTCGGCGTCTCGAAGACGCGATCCTCGTACTCGATCCCCTCGCGCTCGAGCGTGGCGCGGAGGTCGGCGTACCGGAAGCCGGGTGCGCGATGCCCCTTCGATCGGGGGTCGTACTCGACGTAGGGGAGGGCGCGAACGTCGTCGCCGGGGTCCGTTCGGCCGCTACCCGCGTCCCCGCTCGCGCTTCCGACGCGGATGGTCCCCTCCTCGTAGGTGAGTCGAACGGGCACGGACGCCGATAGAGGGCTCGGCGGCTTAACTCGCCCGAGTCGACCCCGCCAGCCACGACGGCCGGACGACCAAACGACCGGAGGAGGACCACGGACGACGGGCGGGGACGGATCGAGAGAGGCGGCCGACCCCGGGAGTTGCGCTCACGACCGTTCAGTTCGGGAATTACGTAGATACGTATTTTTCCTCATCGAGCGTATCTAACTACGGAGATTACCGATGGCAGCACCAGCGACAAAGCGCAGCGAGGAAGCGATGATCGGAACGAACGACATCAGCGAGGGGTGGCGACCGCTCATGATCGTCGGGGGAGCAGTGGCGGCGCTCGGGCTGCTCGCCATCGCGTTCCCGTTCGCGACGGGGATCGGCGTCGAGCTCCTCCTCGGTGGACTGCTCGTCGCCGGCGGGATCATCCACGGTGTTCACGCGTTCGGTGCGCGGGGATGGACCGGGGTGCTCGCCCAACTCGGGCTCGGTGCGCTCTACCTGATCGCGGGCTTAGTGATGCTCTCGAACCCGGTCCTCGGGCTGGCGACGCTCACGTTGATCCTGGGCGCGTTCTTCCTCGCCGACGGGATCGTCGAGATTTACATGGCCTGGACGGTTCGCCCCGAGTCCAACTGGGCTGGACTGCTGTTCAGCGGCGTCCTCTCGCTCGCACTGGCGGGGCTGATCCTCGTCGGCTGGCCGGGCACGGCCGCCTGGGCCGTCGGGCTTCTGCTCGGTGTCAACCTGCTCACGACCGGCATCGCGATGGCGGCGCTCGCCATGGGCGGACGCCGGATCGCCCGGACCGAACGTGGCTCGCAGCCCGCCTGATCGACTGATCTACCCCTTTTTTGATGTTCGATTAGATACCCGGTGCGCCTGTTCAGCGCCCGGTGCGGAACCGCGGTGAGTTCGGCGGCGATCTCGGAGCCGGTCGGTAGGGCGAGCCCGACGGGAGCGACGCGGTTCTGTAACCCTTAACCGCATCCGGCGGCACCGTTTGGACATGAGCGACGACGAGCACGGAACGGCTCAGGAGGAGCCCGAGAGGGAGCGATCGGACGATCCGCGTACCGGAACGCGGGCGCCCGGCCGGTGAGCGATCGGGCGTCGGCCTCGACGAACGGAATGGCGTCGAGGTCACTACCCTCCGCCGCTTCGACGCGGATCGTCCCGCCCTCGTAGTCGAGGGTGTACGTCACACCCGCGAGTCGGACCGGAGGGGTATGAACGTTGAGAAGCGACGTCGCGATCCTCGGCGCCGGTCCGGCCGGCTGTACGCTCGCGTAGCTGCTCTCTCGCGGCGGCGTCGATCGCGTCCCGTCCCGTGCAAAGGTTTATCATAGGAACCCGGATACGGGGCGATAGGCACCATGGCCGAACACGCGTACGGACGGCGGGAGTTCCTGGGGACGGGCGGAGCCGTGGCAGTCGGCGGACTGGCCGGCTGTCTGGGGATGCTCGATGACGACGACTCGCTCTCGGTCGCGGTCTACGGCGGGATCTTCCAGGAGGTGCTCGACGAACACCTCATCGAGCCGTTCGCCGAGGAGACCGGCATCGATGCGGAGTCGGAGGAACAGCCGACCGCGGAGGAGGCGCTCACACAGTACACGAGCGCCGTCGACGCCGGTGAGGCGCCGGTCGACGTCGCGATCATGTCGACGATCGGGGTGATCAGGGGCGAGGACTCCGAGCTCTGGCACGTCTGGGACGACCCGGGCGAGTTCGAGAACGTAGAGTACGTGAGCGACGACCTCGTCGAGGAGCGCGACGGCGGTGTGGTGAGCGTCGGCGCGCTCTCGTGGTTCATCAACCTCGTCCAGAACACCGACGCGATCGAGGAGTCGCTCACCAGCTGGGAGGCGCTCTGGGACGGGACGTACGAGGACCAGCTCGGTCTGCTCGGGCTCGCGTCGAACTCGTTCCTGCTCGACATCACCGCGGAGGTCCACTTCGGCGGCCAGGAGGTCCTCGAGGACCGCGACGGGGTGGAGGAGGTCTTCGAGGTGCTCGAAGGGGTCACCGACCAGGCGAACTTCTGGTACGAGAACGAGGCGGAGTTCCAGCAGCGGTTGCGCGACGGCGAGGTCCCCGCGGGGATGCTCTACAGCGACATCACCCTCGTGATGCAGGATGAGGGCGCGCCGGTCGAGTCGAACTTCGTCGAGGAGGGCTCGGTGCTCGACTCGGGTTCGTGGGTGACCCTCGAGACCTCGGAGTCCCTCGAGTCCGCACGGGAGTTCATCGACTACGCGAGCGATCCGACCGTCCAGGACCGCGTCGCGGAGAACCTCTACACGAGCCCAACGGTCGACCGCGAGTACTCCGAACTCGATCAGGAGACCTACGAGCGGATCGCCGGGCCCGGCCCCGAGGAGGCGATCGCTCCCTACTACGACCTCTACGTCGAGGAGGAAGACTGGGTCAATGAGCGGTGGGAGGAGTTCATCATCGGATGAGCGGATGAGCTCGATCGAGCTCGAGGGCGTCACGAAGCGGTATCCCGGCGGCGTGCAGGCCGTTTCGGGGATCGACGTCGAGATCGGTTCCGGCGAGTTCGTCACGCTCGTCGGGCCATCCGGCTGTGGGAAGACGACGACGCTCCGGCTGATCGCGGGCTTCGAACGACCGACGGAGGGCCGGATCTCGATCGGCGGCGAGGACGTCACCGACCTGCCGCCGTACGAGCGGGACACCGGGATGGTCTTCCAGCAGTTCGCGCTCTTTCCCCACATGACGGTCGGGGAGAACGTCGCCTACGGGATGGAGGTCGCGGGCGAGTACACGGGCGAGGAGATCGACGCCCGGGTCGCCGAGATGCTCGAGCTGGTGGAGCTCCCGGAGGTCGGCGACCGTCGCCCGGAACAGCTCTCGGGCGGCCAGCAACAGCGGATCGCGCTCGCGCGAGCGCTCGCACCCGAGCCGCGGGCGCTGTTGCTCGACGAGCCGCTCGCGAGCCTCGACAAGAAGCTCCGCGAGGGGATGCAGGTCGAGCTCAGGCGGATCCAGCGCGAGGTCGGCATCACGACCGTGTTCGTCACGCACAACCAGGAGGAGGCGCTCACGATGTCCGACCGGATCGCGGTGATGAACGACGGCCGCTTCGAGCAGGTCGGCGAGCCGGAGACGGTCTACGACGAGCCCGAGACCCGCTTCGTCGCGGACTTCCTCGGGACCGCGAACGTCTTCGACGGGACCGTCTCCGCGGTCGAGGGGGACGTAGCCACGGTCGAGTGCGGGGACGCGACCGTACGGGCGGAACGTCGCGACGGGGTCGGGTCGGGCGATTCGGTCTCGGTCGTCGTCAGACCCGAGCGGTTCGGCTTCGTCGACCGGTCGGGCGGGGCGGATAGTGGTAAAAACGTCTTCGAGGGCGAGATCGCGTTCCGCCGGCACCTCGGTAGCAGCGTCGAGTACCACTTCGAGACGGGCGAGGGGCGGACGCTCGTGATCGTCAGGCGCAACGGCGCAGACCGCCGCGCGGTCGGCGAGCGCGTGACCGTCGGAGTCCCCCCGGAGGCCTGTCGCCTCGTGGAGGCGTAGATGGCGACGGGGACGCCAACGGGCGAGGAGGGTGACTCCGGCCGGGCGGGGCTCCGGGCGTCGGCGAGGTGGTACGTCCTCTCGTACCCACTGTTCTGGCTCGGGGTCGTCTTCCTCGTCCCGATGGCATTGCTGTTCGTCTTCAGCTTCTACGTCAACGTCCCAGGGGGGTCGTACAGGCCGGGGTTCACGTTCGAGAACTACGTGCGCTTTCTCACGAGTCGGCTCTACCTCGGTCAGCTCTGGCTGACGATCGAGATATCGCTCATCACGGCGCTGGTCTCGCTCGCGCTCGGCTACCCGCTCGCGTACGCGCTGGTCCGGATGGAGCGGGCCTGGCTCCGGAACCTGCTGCTGATCGCGGTCGTCTCCTCGCTGTGGATCACCTACGTCATCCGGGCGTACGCGTGGCAGGTGATCCTCGCCTCGGGAGGCATCCTCAGCGGGGTCGGCGTGAGGCTGGGGCTGCTGGCCGAGGCGCGTTCGTTCTACCCCGGCTACTGGGCGCTGGTCGTCGGCATGGTCTACGTCTTCCTCCCGTTCATGGTGCTCTCGCTGTACAGCAGCCTCCGCACCATCGACGAGGAGCTGATCGAGGCGTCGAAGAACCTCGGCGCGGGTCCGGTGACGACGTTCCGGCGGGTGACGCTCCCGCTGTCGAAAAACGGGATCGCGAGCGGGACGGCGCTCGTGTTCATCCTCGCGCTCGGGGCCTACGTCCTCCCGCGGTTGCTCGGGAGCTCCGCCGAACGGACCCTGCCGGTGCTGATCGAGCGGCAGGTCGTCCAGGAGGCGAACGTTCCGTTCGGCGCGGCGATGAGCGTCGGGCTGATGGTCGTCGTCGTGGTCTTCCTCTGGGCGATGGTCCGGTTCACGAGGGTGACCGCCGCAAGCCTCGGCGGCTCCGAGACCGTCGAAGCGACCGGCCGGACAGCCGACGGGGACGGATCGGCGACCCCGACCGGCGTCGTCTCGATGCTCGGGAGAGCGATCGGATCGCCGCTCGCCCCCGCGAGGAGCGCGGCGACCCGGGTGCTCGACGCGCTGGCCGGCCATGCGACGGCCGTAGACGCGCGAACGCGCGAACGACTCATCGGTTACGGCCTCCGAGCCTACGTCGCCTGCGTGATGGCGTTCGTCGTCGTCCCGCTCGGGATCATCGCGGCGGTCTCGGTCACCCCCGAACGGTTTCTCACGTTCCCGCCCGGCGGGTTCTCGCTCCAGTGGTACGTCGCGTTCTTCACCGACCCGGCCTGGGTCCTCGCGCTCGTCGACAGCCTGCTCATCGCGAGCGGTGCCGCGGTGCTGGCGACGACGATCGGCGGCACGCTCGCGTTCGCGCTGGATCGCTTCGGCTATCGGGGAAGCGGGGCGCTCGGCGTCCTCGGCGTGCTCCCGATCCTCGTTCCACCCGTGATCATCGGGGTCGCGTTCCTGATCGCCTTCCTCCAGGCGGGGCTCGCGGGCGGTCGCGTCGGCATCGTCGTCGCCCACGGGATCTTCTACGCGCCGTTCCCGTTCATCCTGATCGCCGCGGGACTCGACGAGCTCGACCGGACGTACGAGGAGGCGGCGATGAACCTGGGTGCCGCTCCGCTCGGCACCCTCCGGACGATCACCGTCCCGCTGCTGGGCGCGAACGTCGTCTCCGGCGCGCTGTTCGCGTTCATCCTCTCGCTCAACGAGTACATCATCGCCTGGCTGCTGTCGCTCTTTCTCGTCGATACGATCCCGATCCGGCTGTTCAACCAGCTCCGCTACGGCTACTCGCCGGTGATCGCCGCCGCGAGCGTCTTCTTCATCGCGCTCACCGTCGTCGTGATGGTCCAGATCGACCGGCTCTCCGGCGGGATCTGGGAGTGACACTGTCGGCTGAACGTCGGGAGAGAGTATCGCGCCCCGCGGTGCCGAGAACCGTTACGGGGTTACAGCCGACAGGACGAGGCGTCGGGGGCGTCACCGTGCACCACGCGACGGTCCTC
>SKXI01000452.1 GCA_007128515.1 Halococcaceae archaeon
ATCGTGAGCCGGTTCGAGGACCGCGCGAGGAACGCCACGTCCTCCAGCCCCCCCTGACCCTCCCCCGTTACAGGCGTGGTATCTCGACCCATGTGCCTGCGTACGCAACCGACAGATATTACAGTTGGGAGCAGCCCAATACTCCAATCAAACTGACACGTATGCGCGGTGCGCGCCGTCGCCACCATCGCCCCGCCCGCCCGTGTTATTTGGTGACACGCCAGTGGACAAAAGGGTATCGGGTGAGAAGGTCCCGTGCCCCGAGCGGGTTTCACGCCGTGAGAGACACTCACATGGAGCGCTGTCCGTCCACACGGGTCGGACCGGTACTCGCCGCCCCGTCCGAGCGGTACCGAGTGAGGACGGTCCGTATCATAGTGATTGTTGCGAGTCGTTCCGGTATCGACCGTCCGATATCGGGCGATCGAACCGGTAAACAGTCGCAACAACACTATCATAGGGATCATCGTAGCCGACCGGATCTCTCGGGCACGCGTGTCACCGGTGTCGTTCGATTCGAAATCGAAGAACTATGAACTTCTACGATGATCCCTATCAGTAGTCCACGTCGAGGACGCGAAGCTCGTCGTCGAACCGGAGGGTGATCGACCCGGACTCGGCGGGGAGCTCGACCTGGAGCCTGAGCGGATCCGTCGAGACCACCCGTTCGGTGACGCTCGCGATGTATCCGGGGTTCGCCCACAGGAGACGCTGGAGTTCGAGGAACGTGTCGAACTCCCAGCGCTCTCGGAGCGCCGCGATCGCCGCGGGGTGATAGATCGCGACCAGCCAGAGCACCGACCGGCGGCCGTACCGACAGTTCCGGCAGGTGAACGTCGCCCAGATCTCCGGGACGCTCTCGCAGCGGTCACAGAGCCCGTCGGGACCGATCACGTGGTCCTCACAGACGACCACGTCGGTCTCCGTCCGCGCCGTACAGGCCGGACAGACCCCCTGGAGCATCATCGCGACGTGTGCCTCGAAGAGTACGTGCGCCGCCTCGACCACCTCCGGGAGCGAGCGGTCGGCGAGGCCGGCCGGCGGGAGGGCGTAGTGCATGAACGCGCCGTCGGGGAGGTCGCCCCCGAGGACGCCCGCACAGTTCCGGCACCGGACCGTGATGTGTTCGTTCCTGTACAGGAGTTCGATCGGCGATCCACAGAACGGACAGGGTCGACCGGCCTCCACGGGACCGATTTCGGGGTTCTCGGTGATCGTCCCGGCGACGACCGCGCGCATCACCTGGGTTCCCGTCTCCCGGAGCTCGTAGCCCCCGTCACACCGACGGACGAAGTGAGAGAGCTCGCCGAGGTGGTAGTTGAAGTTCCCCTTGTCGACGCCCACCGCGTCGCGGAGTTCGGAGAACGACATCGGCCCCTCGCCCTCCCAGAGCGCCTGCAGGATCCCGACCCTCGTCTCGTTGCCGAGTATCGAGAACGCCTCCGTGGGTGTCACTCCGCCCGGCTCGATCCGTCCGACGGCCTCCGGTTCCTCCATGCGATCCCTCGATATGCGATCGGAACCGATACGTCGACGCCCACGGCCGTCGTGGGCGTCGAATTCGGTTGCCCTGATCCGTGACACGTTCTCGGAGTGAATATTTCTTGTGGTTCGATAGTAGTACACACGGTGAACCACCACACCGACGGCCACGGTCCTCACGGCGTGAGAGTTCGTCACGGCGTGAAACCGATTCAGTGGGTGCGTTTACGGTTCGTGACTGTCCACCATCTGAGAGGAGGGCACACCCGATGCCGTGGCGTGCGTAGATCACCGACATGACAGCCGATCCGATCACATCGACGACCACCGTCCCCGACGAGAGGGTCGTGACGACCCATCGCGGGCCGGTCGACGAACGGGAGGGCGCGGGGCCGCTGCCGGCGACCGTGCCGTCGTCGGTGTCGCTGCCGATCGGGGTCGTCCTCTGGCTGTCGTTCCGGGACGGCGGGTGTCGCGACGGCCGAAACGGCCCGTCGTTCGTCGGGAGACGTGCGGGGAGGGAGCTCCGGTGGGCGTGAACCGGCGAGCGCTCGTGGCCACCGTCACTGCCGTCGTGGTCGGTGGCTGTGTCGGCACCGACCACGTCGAAGACCGGATCCGTGACGGGGTGTCGGAGCGACTGGGAGACGAGGCCGAGGAGGTGACGGGGATAGACGTAGAGGAGACGACGTTCTCGGACGAACCGCCGGGGGACGCACCGACGGCGGACGAGGAGTGGCGGCTCTACGAGTTCGAACCCGACGAACACTACGAGTACCGCGTTCACAGCCGAGAGGACGGCCCCGGCAGCTTCCACTGGACCGTCAGGGAGGCCGACGGGGATCGGCTCACCGTCGAGAGCTCGCTGGCGTTCGACGGTGGCGAGGAGTTCTCCCGTACGGTGACCGGCACCGAGGAGGAGGTGTTCTCGGAGCTGATGGCGACGCCTGCGGCGGTGTTCGTGGGTGCGGGGCTCCACTCGCCGTACGTCACGACCCACGACGGGGGAGTCTACGAGGGCTACGAGTGGAGCGTCGTCTCCTCCGAGGGGAGTCTGCGGTTCGCGGTCGACGGGACCGAACGCTACCTCGGAGTCGAGTGTTACGTCACGGTGACGGAGGTGGACGGGGAGGTCGTCCACGAGAGCTGTCTCTCGCCCGACCTCGCGTTCCCGGCCTACGTCGCCTACTACGACGAGGAGACCGGTGAGTCGCTCTTCGAGATGGAGCTGACCGAGTACGACCGAGGGTAGAGAGGATACACAGATCATGAGTACGAAAGACGCGGACGTCGAAGCGGAACTGACCACAGAGGACACCGAGCCGTCGACGGAGGGAGGGACCTCGGTCGGCGGGCTGGACGAGAACATCGTCGGGGCGCTGGCGTACCTCTTCGCGCCGCTGCTCGCCATCGTCTTCTACTTCATCGAGGAGGACAACGAGTTCGTCCGGTTCCACGCGGTCCAGAGCATCATCATCTTCGGGGGGATTTTCGCGCTCTCGATAGGGATGACCGTCTTCGGGTTCGTGCTCGGAGAGATCCCGCTCCTCGGCCTGCTCTACGCGATCGTCGCGGGGCTGTTCTGGCTGCTGATGGCGCCGGTCGGGTTCGTCCTCTGGGTCGTCCTGACGTACAAGGCGTACAAGGGCGACACCGACGGACTGCCGGTCACCGGGGAGATGGCGAAGAACTACGTCTGAGCGCGAAGGGCCCCAGGTCACGATCCGAGCGAGCACTCGGGGGAGACAAGGGATCGTGGATCGCTCCACGCACTCGCCGTCAGCGACGCCGAGACCCCCGTCCCACGGCAAGCCGAGCCCTCCCCGCTCGGTACCGGTGGTCAACGGCGTAGCACAGACGTTTCGATACGGGGTCCGGGCCCGACGGGGCGGTCGCGTGGCCGCTGCGTCCGACGGGATCGTCCCACCCCCGGGCCGGGTTCAGGCGTCGTCCCGCGTCGCGTCGATCACCTCGAGGTCGTCGTCGACGGTGACGTGGATCTCGTCGTCTCCGAGCCGGATCGCCACGCGGGCGCGAAACGGCTCCCGCGAGAGTACCTCCTCCGAGATGTCGGAGACGTACCGTGCGTTCTCCCGGGTCAGTTTGGCGAACGGGACGCGATTCCAGGGTGCCCCGTGGTCGTGGTAGAACGCGACGACCGCGGGGTTGGTCACGACCGCGAACCAGAGGACGAACTGTCGTGCGTATCGACAGTTCTCACAGCACGCCTCGACCCAGACGGAGTGTCGCGTCCCGCAGGTCGCACAGAGCTCCCGTCCGGACGCATCGTGATCGGGACAGGCGTCGACTGAGAACCCGACGACGCCCGCACACTCCGAACAGACACCCTCTATCATCGCCGTGATCTTGCCGTCGTAGAGCCTATGCGCAACCGCCAGCACCTCCTCGGGGGTCCGGTCTTCCAGGCTGGCCGGGGGGAGCGCGTATCGCAGGAACGTCCCCCGCGGGTACGTCTCGCCCCGAACGGCGCCGACACACCGGGTACACCGGGCAGTGAACACCTCCTCCTGGTACGACAGCTCGACGGGGCCGCCACAGTACGGACACCGGTGGTCGATTCGGGTCGGTCCGAACGAGGGGTCCTCGGTGATCGCTCCGGCGATGACGGCACGCAGGACCTGTTTGCCGGCCTCTCGAAGCTCGTACGTTTCGTCTCGCTGCCGCACGAAATGAGAGAGCTCACCGAGGTGGTAGTTGAAGTTCCCCTTGTCGACGCCCACCGCGTTGCGGAGTTCGGAGAACGACATCGGCCCCTCGCTCTCCCAGAGCGCCTGCAGGATCGCGACCCTCGTCTCGTTACCGAGGATCGAGAACGCCTCCGTCGGCGTCACGCCGCCCGGCTCGATCCCGTCGAACGGTCCGTCGTCCATGGTCGGTTCCTCGTGTGAATACGCCGTCGACCTCCGATCCCGCACCGCGAGAGATCCGGGATCTCACGCTGGGCTGATACGACTACGACGGTCCGTGATATATGTGTTCAGGTGGCGGAGGCTCGCTCCCGGGTGGGTCTCGGTTGCGGAGACTGCTGTCTTCGACCGGAACTCTCGGGCTTCGATCGGATCTCACGGCGTGAGTCCCCCTCTCGCCGTCGTCTATCCTCACGGGGTACAGTTAGGTACCCGACCTCTCGAATACCTGAGAAGAGGAGTCGAGCCAGGTGAAGAAACGAGCAACGGACGGTCGGACGGTGGGCCCGGAGAATCGAGTCGAACGTCGGACAGTGCTGCGGGCCGTGATGGGTATTGGGGTCGCTGGACTCGCCGGCTGTCTCGGGGGCAACGGTGACGGGAACGGCGAGGGTGGCGAGAGCGGAGACGATGAAGACGACGCTGCAAACGACGCTGACGGCGGATCCGAAGGAGGGGACGGACAGGAAAAAAGGGACAGCGACGACGAGGAGGGAGAAGAATCTGATGCGATCGACGGCTCCGAGGGGGCCTCCGACGACGAGCCCGAGGACGACGCGAGCGCGGAGATCACGTTCCTCGGTGAGACCCACACCAGCAGTGGGAGCGACGTCGGGTGTTTCGATGGAGCGACCGAGGACGTACTGCGACAGCTGGTCGCGACGTTCGAATCGGACCGTCACGTCGGGCTCATCATCAGGACGACGTTCTACGACGACGACTCGGTCCGAGTCTCTCTCGAGGGAGTAGACGTCTCTGCGGTCGATGCCGATCACGAGGGCAGTGCGCAGTACGTGAGCGAACTGGAACTCGACGAGATAGCGTTCGACGTCGGTGGCGAGGAGGACTTCGCGTCCGGAGCGGTCGATCTGGAACCCTACAATCCGGTCGCTCACGATGGAAGTCCCGAGGGAATCGAAGTGGAGTTCGATGTACGGTGTTGAAACCGACAGGGACGGACACGACACCGATACCGACCCGGAGTAGCCATCGCAGGATCCGACTCGGTCGACGACGCCCCCTTCCGACACTCGGAGGCGCGGGCATCGCTGGATCCGCCGGCTGTCTCGGGGGCGACGGTGGCGGGAACGACAACGAGAGTAACGTGGAGACAGTGACGTGGGCGGAACGGACGACACCGGCGAACCGACCGATGCCGACGACGCGGCCGAGGCGTCCGAGGGGGATACCGGAAACGGGAGCGACGACGAGCCAGCGGAGACGGACACCGACGACGGGGACGTGTCTATCCCCCCGGCGGACCTCGACACCGACCCCGAAGACGGGTGGGGAGAACCCCACGACGGTGTCGAGGTGCCCGACGAACCGGGGCGGGCGGTGCTCGTGATCGACGGCGAGCGCTTCGAACTCGAGGGGAACTGCCAGGGTGGCGAGGTCCACGCCGACGACGAGAACGAGGAACGCGAACTGCGCGC
>SKXI01000093.1 GCA_007128515.1 Halococcaceae archaeon
AGTCGCGGCTGGAGCGGCGGACGAGCGAACGGAGCACCCCGATGGCTACCCATCGTCAGTGCCGTGTTCGGTGGAGAGCAGACTCGCCGGCCGTGACGGTCACGTGAGGGTGTCGGAGCCGACCGATGACGGGCGGTCCGACCGGCAGGAGACGAGGGTGGGTGGGACGGAGTCGGCCGGCGGACCGGAGTGGCGCCTCGCGATCAATCCGGCGGTCGGAGGGTTCGGCTCGCACGAGCCGAGCGCGGTGCTCTTTCGCGGTGGTCGCCTCGTCTTCGGCGTCGAGGAGGCACGCCTCGTCGGTCGGAAACACGCTCCGGGGAGGTTTCCGAGCCGAGCGATCGAGGCGTGTCTGGGGCACGTGGGCCGTTCGCTTTCCGGGGTGGACCGAGTGCTGGTGCCGTGGCGGGCCGGTTCGGGGACGGGCGGCGGTGGTGACGCCGGAGTGGCTGCGATCGAACGTCGGTTGGAGCGGATCGACACGCCGGTCCCGCCGATCGAGACGTTCTCGCACCACCGCTGTCACGCCGCGAGCGGGTTCTTCCCCTCGGGCTTCGACGAGGCGCTGGTACTCACGATCGACGCGCGCGGGTCGAGACACTCGACGGTCGTCTGGCACGGCGAGGGTCGATCACTGAGACGGCTCGCCGCGTACCCCGCTCCGAACAGCCTCGGCTACCTCTATGGAGCGGTCACGGGCTACCTCGGCTACCGTGTCTTCGGCGGCGAGGGCCGGGTGATGGCGCTCGCGGCCCACGGCGAGGCGAACTCGGCGATCCGATCACGCCTCCGAAGCGTCGTCGAAACCGGTGCCGGCTACGACGTCACGGGGCTGGTCGGTGGCGGCATCCCGTCGGGGATCGCCCGGCTGGAGACGCTGTTCGACCGCTCCCGGAGCGAGCCCCCGAATCCAGCCGACGGCTGGGAGTGCGACCTCGCCTTCGAGACCCAGCGGCTGCTCGAGGAGATCGTCCTCGCGATCCGTCGGCGCTACGGCGAGCGGTCCGGGACCGGGAACGTCTGCCTGGCCGGTGGCGTGGCGGCGAACTGCGCGATGAACGGTCGGATCGCGGTCGAGCCCGGAGTGAGGGCACTGTTCGTCCCGCCGGTTCCCCACGACGCGGGCGCGCCGATCGGTGCCGGGATGCTCGCGAGCGACCGATCCGCGCCTCGACCGTCGGTCTACTGCGGACCGGCGTCGTCACAGGAGGCGATCGACCGCCTGCTCCGACGACGTGGCATCACCGTCGACAGGCCGGACGACCTCCCCCACAGGGTGGCGACGCGGCTGGCGGACGGGGCGGTCGTCGGCTGGTTCCAGGGGCGACTGGAGATGGGGCCCCGGGCGCTCGGAAACCGGTCGATCCTCGCCGATCCCCGGAGCGAGGACGTACGGGACCGGATCAACGCGTTCGTCAAACACCGCGAACCCTGGCGGCCGCTCGCCCCGTCGATCCTCGAGTCCGCGGCCGACTCCTACTTCGAGTCGGGGCCAGACCCGTACATGAGCCGTACCGTACCCGTCCGTCGGGATCGTCGTGGGACGATCCCCGCCGTGGTCCACCCCGCGGACGGGACGGCGAGACCCCAGACGGTCTCGGCCGACCGCACCCCGCGATACCACCGGTTGCTCGTCGCGTTCGAGGCGCTGACCGGCGTCCCGCTGTTGCTCAACACCTCGTTCAACGACCGAGGCCGACCGATCGTCGCCACGCCGGCGGACGCGCTCTCGGCGGCCGAGTCGATGGCGCTCGACCTGCTCGTCCTCGGCGACGCCGTGGTCGAGCGTCGCTGAGGGTGGGCCGTGGGGACTACCCGTCCCGTGGATCGATCTTCTCGAGCGCGCTCGTCGAGCCGCAGTCGGGACAGGCCAGTACACCCTTCACTTCGGTCCTGGCCTCGTCGTGTGGAAAGGTCGCCCCACAGTCGGTACACCGCGTGTTCTCCCTGCTGACCAGCGCGGTGTGCTGGCTGGGGATCCCCCTGATCACGCTCGACGCACACGATGGACAGGATAGTCGGTCTTCCTCGCCCGTGAGCGCGGCGCTCCGCGGAAAGGTGGCCCCGCACTCGACACACCGCGCGTCGACCGGCTCGACCATTGCTATCACGTAGCGTTCCGCTGGCATCAATGTGACGCCGGTCGGAACCGAGCGGGGGAGGTGCCGGCGTCCCTTCTTCGTACGGACTCCTGTCCCCGTGTACCGCCCGGACCGAGCGGTGGGTACCGGTCCGACCGGGACGGACGGACAGGTGTCCGTCTCATACTGATTGGTGCGAGTCGTCCCGGTATCGACCGCCCGATATCGTGCGATCGAACCGGGAAACAGTCGCACCAATCACTATCACTCGACGGAGAGGCCGCCCCGCTCGTCCGGTTCGGTGAACGCGATCTCGATCTCGAGTTCGCGTTCGCGTCGGGTCGTGAACTCGATCTCGACTTCGATCGGCTCGGCGTACTCGAACGGGATCTCCCAGTCGGTGCCCGTGACGGTCACCCGCGGCCCTTCCTCGACGGCGTCGGCGAGCGCTCGGAGGAACCTCGCCGTCTCCGTCCCCGAGCGGAACACCTCGCGTTCGAAGAAGCCGTCCGTGATCACCGTTCGCTCGTGGGTCTCTCGATCCGGGAACTCCACCGTCTCTCCCATGCAGGGGGGAGGTCCCTCTCCGGCTTAAAGACCGACCCGATCGGCCGAGGATAGCTATATGGCGGCGGCCGACCACCTCCGGGTATGTCGCTCATCGACGTCTTCGGGAGCACCCCCAGACTCCGCATCGTGCGGGAGCTGACCCGGGGCCCGATGTACGTCTCCGAACTCGCCGAGACAGTCGGAATGGACGGCGCTACGGCGGTCCACCACCTCTCCGTGCTCGAGGAGGCGGGGGTGCTCGAACCCTACCGACAGGGAAACCGCAAGTACTACCGGCTCGTCCGCTCGGTCAGACTCGAGGCGAGCCCCCCGCCGGAGCGCTCGTTCGTCCTCCAGGCGAGCGAACAGCCCTCCCAGTCGGACTGATTCGGACGATCGGAGGCCCGTACCGGCGATCGGCGATGACCCGCGACAGCCGTTCGTACGGGGGTGCCACGTCGTCCGATACTCGGGACGGATACGACTATACTCCTCGGGAGCGACCGATCCCCGATGAAGAAATCACTGATCGAATCGGATTTCGCCGAGAGCGTCGATCACGAGGTGGCCTTCTCCGATGCGGTCGCGGTGGAGATGGAGGCGTACACGCGCGTCTTCATCAGCGGTATCGTCGCTCGCGAGGACAGCATCGAGGCGCAGACGCGCGGGTGTCTCGAGGGGATCGAGACGATCCTGGAGAGGTTCGGCGGATCGTTCGAGGACGTCGTCCGCGTTCGCCTCTACGTTACGGAGCCACACCTGGACGACGACAGCCTCGAGACCATCCACGACGTCCGACGGGAGTTCTTCGACTCGGAGTATCCGGCCAGTACGCTCGTCGAAGTGAGTGGCTTGGTGAGTGAGGACCTCTCCATCGAGATCGACGCCGATGCGATCGTCCCGGACGACGCCTGGGAAGCGACGCACGTCGATTGATTTCGACAGACGAGTCGTACCGGTTCCGCCGGCGGCCGATCGCGGCGGATCGAACCGCTTCGGCCGCCTACATCGACCGCGAGCGGAGCGCACGCAGCCGTGTGGCGGGTCGCTCGTCGGTGCCCACGACAGCGGCTTCCGCGACCGGCGTCTCACACGCCGAACAGACCAGCTCCACGACCGTGTGTGGGCGCTCACAACAGTGTTCGGCGACGTACTCCTCCGGTTCGAGCGCCGCTCGACAGTCCGGACACTCCTCGAGGAACAGCCGCAGCCCCCGGAGCACGTCGAGGCGTTCGGTGGGATCGAGGTCGGTCCAGGTCTCCAGACGAGCCTCGAGTTCGGCCGCGGCGGCGAGGTCCGCTCCGAGCGCCGCCGTCGAGAGCCACCGTTTGGACTTCCTCCCGTCTACCACGGCGGCGGCCTCGCCGTGCATCGAGACCTCACCGGCGCCGAGGGCCTCCTCGATGGCCGTTTCGCTGAACCCGGTACCCCGCATCTCGGCGATCCGTCCGATCCACGCCTCGCCGAACGCCTCGGTCAGCCGGGCGTCGCCGCCGTCCTCGGTCGTCTCCAGCGCGCCGGCAGCGACGAGCAGCTCGTCCGTCGGAGCGTCCGGATCGACGTCGATCCGTCTCCCCGCGAACGACTCCTTCCCGAAGAGCGCGAGCACCCGTGAGGGGAGGTAGCGTTTCGTGAGTTCGGGGGTGCCCGGAACGAGGTAGCCCCGGAGGTAGACGGCGCCGAGCGCGAGGACCAGGACGACCGCGCCTATACCCGGATCGAGGAGCAGACCGACGGGGACGGCGAGCGCGAGCGAGAGCGCGACGTTGACGACGGTACAGGGGAGACAGCGGTTCTCGCCCGTGTACTCGGGCTGGCGCAGGCGGCCGATCACCTCGGGCATCGGGAGTGGGGTTGGGAGGGTTCCGGCTTAACTCTTGTACGTGGCGGGAGTCCGGTTGGATCGGCCCGTGCATCCGGCCCGTCACCGGAGCGAGGTAGCGACTGGCCTGAACCGACTTACAACCGACCCTCTCATAGTGATCGGTGCGAGTCGTTCCGGTATCGACCGCCCGATATCGGGCGATCGAACCGGTACACAGTCGCACCAATCACTATCACACGTCGTCGTGGGTCAACAGCGTTCTATCCACCGTGGGTGGGTCGTAGGTGACGACCTCGAGGAGGGTGCCGTCCGGGTCGAGGAAGTAAAACCCCTCGAACTCCCCCCAGTCGTACGGCCCCTGCTTCGGGAACTGGCCATCGAGGTCGGCGACCAGCCGCTCGTACCCCTCGCGTCCCGTTTCGAAGGCCACGTGGGCCTTGTCGAGCGGGTGGTCGATCCCGACCTCGTCCCAGTTCTCCGCCCGGCCGGTCTCGGCGAGCGTCACGACCGTCTCGCCGGCGCGGAACATGGCGTGGTCGCCCTGGAACTCCTCGGGCGCGCGGAGCAGTTCGAGGCCGAGCGTCCCGCGGTAGAACTCGTAGCAGGGGTCGAGACGGTCGACGTCCACGTTGATGTGATCGACGGCCCGCATCTCACTGGCGGTCCGCGGTCGCCGTCGCGGCGGGCGACCCCCAGTTCGGTCCCTCTCGCGGGGGTGCGAGCACGCCGACGCCGACCGCCGGTTCGCTCCCGCGGTTCTCCGCGCCGTGGAGTTCGCCGCTCGGGAAGCGGTAGGCGTCGCCCGGCCGGAGCGTCCGTTCCTCGCCCTCGACGAGCGCGGTGAGCGTCCCCGAGAGCATGAACCCGATCTGCTCGTTGTCGTGGCGATGGGGCGGCAGCCTCGCCCCGGGGTCGATCCGCCAGTACTTCATTCCCGCCCGGTCGCCGGTCGGCAGGTCGCCGAGGTACACGCCCTCGGCCACCTCGTCGAACCGGACGTCCGCGGTGTTCACACGGTCCATGAGGATCCGTGAGGAACTACGACGGATCACGTATAAAGGTACCGTCGGAATTTTTAATAGGTGATCCTCCCTGGCCTGACTCGCATGATAGATCACCGGGAAGTCAGGCTCTTTCACCTCCCGTTCTCGTTCATGCTGCCACAGAAGGTGGCGGCCGAACGGGGCTACTTCGAGGAGGCGGGACTCGCCGTCGAGCTCGTAGAGCGCGATCGGCGGGACGTCGCGGTGAAGTACATCCCCGCCGAGGAGACGCTCACGGGCGACCACGACGTCGACCTCTACCCGATCTGCAAGTGGGAGTCGATCAAGCGGAGCTGGGAGATGGGCGACGGCCGGATCGTCGCGAAGGGGACGTTCGCCGA
>SKXI01000234.1 GCA_007128515.1 Halococcaceae archaeon
AGACCGAGATCGCAGGACACTCGCGCCGGAGCGCGTCCGCGTAGCCGACGAGCGCGTGTTTCGACGCGGCGTACGGGCCGTGGTAGGGGAGCGAGACCCGACCGAGCAGCGAGCCGACGATCACCACCCGGCCGCCGCGCTCTCTGAGGCCGGGAAGCGCCGCGTGGACGACCGTGTGCGTCCCGAGCACGTTCGTCTCTAACTGCGCCTCGAACGCCTCCGGGGACTGCTCCTCGATCGCACCCAGCTCGTAGCTCCCGACGCAGGTGACGACCGCGTCGAGTGCCATTGGACCGACGACCCGCCCGACCGCCGCCGCGTCGGTGACGTCCACGACGTGGCTCTCGATTCCGGGGATCGCCTCGACTCGATCGTCCCGGTCCAGGGCGACGACCTCGTGACCCGTTCGCCGGAGCGCTCTGACGGTCTCGCGGCCGATCCCGCCCACCGCGCCGGTCACCAGGGTGCGCATACGGGCTCGAGGGACCTCCGGGGCTTATACTGCCGGCTGTACGTCGTCGAAGATTCTCGCCACCCCGGACTGGCGAGAATCTCCACATAGTTACAGCCGACAGCAGTAACGGCTCGTCGGGACGGCGGCCCACTCGCGACCCAGCGGTCTAAAGCCGATCGGGGAAAAACGGGGGGTATGTTCGACGAGATCATGGGCAAGTTCGAGGGCTCGCCGAGCCAGCAGGCGGTCATTCGCCTGCTCCTCGAACGCGGCTTCTCGGTCAACGACGAGGGCAGGGTCGTCTCCGGCGGGATCGAGATCCCGAACACGCAGGTCGCCCGCGAGATCGACGTCGACCGGCGGGTCGTCGACTCCACGACGAAGGCGATCCTCGCCGACGACGAGCTTCGACGGATCTTCCAGAACATCTCCCAGATCCCGAGCCTGATGGACCTCGCACCGGTGCTCGACCTCTCGGTGCTCACGGTCGCGGTCGACGACGCCGAAGCGGTGGGCATCGTCGCGACGGTCACGGGGATGATCGCCGACGCCGGGATCACGATCCGACAGACCGTGAGCGAGGACCCCGAGTTCACCGACGAGCCCCGCCTCCACCTCGTCACCGACGAGCCGATCCCGGGCGACCTGCTCAACGAGATCAGGGACCTCGGGTTCGTCCGACGGATCGAACTCTCCTGATCACGGCGGGTCGGATCGGACCCGGGGCGATCGCCTTCCGTCACGCGACAGTGTCTCACGGGATAATACCATTACTCCCGTCGCGCATCGCATACATGCCCGCCGGTATCCGGATCGATCCGGCTCCCGGTGGGACCGCTGTGGGTGGGGAGCCACCACCTCGTTTCGAGACGAAACCCACGAGAGAGCGGATCGACGGGTGTCGACACGACGGACGTTCCTCGCCGGCCTCGGTGTGGGGCCCGGGACTGGCCGGAGGTACCGAGCGACGGTCGTTCACCCTCTCGTTCGTCCGGGAACACCGGCAGGGCGATCTCGACCCCTTCGAGCCGATGATCGCGACGGAGTACGTCGAAGCACTCGCCGGCAGGGACGGCTAGCCGATCCGCAGGCCGGAACGGTTCCCGGAGGCTGGCGAGTACCCGACGGAGTACACGATCGGGTATCACCCGAGCGAGGGCCCCTACACGGTGGGCCTGGAGGACTTCGAGCCGTCCGAGGCCTCTGTTGGGTTCCCGTGGCGTGACCCGAACGGCTTGACTGTGCAGGCACCGGGGGTATGCCTCTCTGCGGTGTTCGTCTACTCGATGTCGACCCATACGGGGAGACGGCGTCGGTTCGAGGTATCGACGAGGGAACACGAGGCGGAGTCGAGCGACGCGCTCGACTGTGCGCTCGCCTACCTCGCGCGGTGTTCGTACCCGGCGTCGGTCGACGAGGTCGCGGAACAGGTGCGAGCGCGCGTCGGGGGCGACACTACGCTCGCCGAGCGGTTCCGGGAGCGACACTTCCCGGCGCTCGCCGAGCAGGGGATCGTCCGGTACGACCCCGAGAGCGAACTCGTCTGTCTCGAGCACTCGTAAGCGCGGTCGTCGAGACGAGTCACCGAACCACGGTCACCGGGACGGGCGAGCGCCGGACGACCGCTTCCGCAACGCTTCCGAGGAGCACGCTCACGACCCCGGTAGCGGCGTGTGCGCCGATGAGGATCTCGTCCACCTCGTTCTCCGCGGCGTACTCCACGATCACGCGCGCCGGATCGCCCGTGGTCGTCTCGGTCCGGAGGTCCACCCCCGCCTCGGCGGCGATCGACCGTGCCTCCACGAAGAGGTCCTCGGCGTACTCGCCCAGTTCGCGATGCCAGTCGCCGAGGCGGTCGGGAAAGCGCCGGTCACGGTAGTGACCGAACGGGTCGAGCGCGTAGAGCGCCGTGATCTCGCCGTCGGGAAACCGCTCACAGGCGGACCGAAGTGCCCGGTCAGCGCCGGGTGAGCCGTCGATCGCCACCAGCACGTGCTTGCTCATGGACGGTGTACACCTCTCATCGAGATAACTTGATCCCTCGTACTGATGCTCGCGAGTCACTACTGTGGCTCGCACGCCGTCGTGCGGTCGAACCGGTGAACGGTCGAAACCAGCAGTATCAGCGGGTCCACCGACCGACGGGGCGAACCGACGGTCACTTTTCCGCCGGGAGCGAACCTCGCGTATGGACGAAGCCGCGGAAACAGCGCTCCAGCTGGTCACAGCGCAGCTCGTCGCGGTGACGGGCGTGATCCACCTCTGGGACTCGGTCCCCCGGCTGGCCACCTACTGGGAGGCGGGCGCGACGCCGGACCCGCTCGCCCCGCTGTCCGTGCTGTTCGTTCTGGGACTCGTCGGCGGTCTCCTCGCGTTCGTCCTGGGCGCACGCCGTGAGCTCGTCTACCTCTACGGCGCGCTCCTGATGGTCGGCCCGCTCGTCGGCTACGTCGCCTGGCACTTCGTCGGGGACCTCGGCGGCCTCCTCCCCGGCACGTTCGGCCACACCCACGGCGGGCCGTTTCTCCCCGGTCTGGTCGAACACATGGTCGCGGACCCGGTCGACTTCGTCTCGAAGGTGGCCGAGCTCGGCGCGCTCGTCTGTCTCTCGGCACTCCTCGTCATCGAGCGAGGGAAGACGGAATGAGCGGGGATCGGCGATGACCACGGGGACGTACCGGACCATCGCCGCGCCGGCGCGCGCTCGCTTCGAGGTCCGGGGCTCGGAGTTCGTCGGCGAGATCGCGCCGGCCGAACGCGTCGAGGCCGCGGAGGCGTTCGTCGAGCGGGTCGCGAACGAGTACGACGACGCGAGCCACGCGGTGCCCGCCTACCGGGTGAGAGCCGATCCACTCAGGGAGTGGTCGAACGACGACGGCGAGCCGAGCGGATCGGCGGGGAAACCCGCGCTCAACGTCCTCCAGGGCGAGGAGTTGGAGAACGTCGTCTGTGTGGTCGTCCGCTACTTCGGCGGGACGAAACTCGGCTACGGCGGTCTCGTCCGCGCCTACGGGCGTGCCGTGCGCGAGGCGATCGCCGCCGCGGAGGTGGTCGAGGAACGCCCACACACCCGACTCGCGGTCGAGACGGCCTACGACGACTCGGGGACGGTCAGGGGGATCGTCGAGAGCGCCGGCTACGAGTTCGACGCAGAGTACGGCGAGCGGGTCGTCCTCTCGGTCCGGGTTCCGGTCGAGGAGACCGAGGCGTTCGTCGACCGGCTGAACGACGCGACGAGCGGCCGGGTCGACCTCGACGGCTGAGCCGGCACCGGAATCGTTTCGAATCGATAGCGTATTTTTATCGGGATCGGAACCGGTACGCATGAAGACGGTCAGTGCTCACGACTACCACGACATCGTACAGGTGGGCGAGCCTAGACTCTCGCCGGACGGCGAGCGGGTCGCGTTCGTCCGGACCGTCCCCGACGACGAGGAGTCCTACGAGGCCACGGTCTACCTCGCCTCCCTCGGCGGCGACGAAGCCCGTCGGTTCACCGTCAGCGAGGGCGTCGACTCGGAGCCCAGGTGGAGCCCCTCGGGGGACCGCCTCGCGTTCGTCAGCACGCGCGGGGAGGACGACGACCGGTCACAGCTCTGGGTCCTCCCCGCCGACGGCGGCGAAGCCGAACGCCTCACGGAGGTGGTCGGCGGGGTCTCCTCGATCGGATGGAGCCCCGACGGCGAGCGGATCGCGTTCACGCAGCGCGTGACCGCGGAGGACAGAGAGGAAGAACGCGACCTCGCCCTCGACGACCCGGAGTACGAGGCGGAGCCGCCGGACCCACGGGTGATCGACCGGTTGATCTACCGCGCCGGAGCCCGCTACACCGACGGAAAACGGAGCCACGTCTACCTCTGTGCGGTCGAGAGCGAAACGGTAGAACGGGTCACCGGCACGGGAGAGGACTCGTTCGAGTACGACTACGTCGCCCCCGAGTGGGGCGACCGGGAGACGCTGTATTACGCTGTCAAACGCGACGAGGAACCGGACGACTCGACCGCCTACGACGTCGTCGCTCACGATCTGGCGACCGGGACGGCGGAGACGGTCACGCGGACGAGCGGCTGGGTCGCCGAACTCGCGGCCGCCTCGGACGGTCGGATCGCGTTCACCTACACGCCGGAGGAGCGTGCGACACTCCGGCTGACCGACGTCCGACTCTTCGACCGCGAGAGCGGCGAGACGCACACGCTCACGGAGGACCTCGACCGGACCGTCTCGTCCGCACCACGGTGGGACCCGGAGGGAGAACGGCTCTACTTCCTCACGCCGGACGAGGGGAGCACGGCGCTCCGTCGGGTTCCGGCCGAGGGTGGCGAGATCGAGGTCGTGAGCCGTCGGGGGGAGGTAAACGGCTTCGACGTGGGCCGCGACGCCGTCGCGCTCACCCGGAGCGAGTGGGACCACCGCGGGGACCTCTTCGTCACGACGCCCGGTGGTGCGGAGGAGAACCGCCTCACCCGGGTGAACGCGGAGTACCTCGACGGGCGGGCGATCCCACAACCGGAGGAGATCCGCTTCGAGTCGGACGAGGGAGTCGAGTTCCAGGGCTGGGTGCTCCACCCGCCCGACTTCGACCCCGAGGGGAGCTACCCGCTCGCGGTCGAGATCCACGGCGGTCCGCACGCGATGTGGAGCCAGTCCGGGACCGTCTGGCACGAGTTCCAGACGCTCGCCGCCCGCGGCTACGTCGTCTTCTGGTGCAACCCGAGAGGGTCGTCCGGTTACGACGAGGACTTCCTGAGCGCGATCGAACGCGACTGGGGCGACGTCACGATGACGGACGTCCTCGCCGGCGCGGACGCGGTCTGTGAGCGCGAGTACGTCGACGGGACGAACCAGTTCGTGACCGGCGGCTCGTTCGGCGGCTACATGACCGGGTGGATCGTCGGGCACACCGACCGCTTCTCGGGGGCGGTCGCCCAGCGCGGCGTCTACGACCTCGCCTCCTTCTACGGCTCGACCGACGCGTTCAAACTCGTCGAGTGGGACTTCGGGACCGAGCCGTGGGAGGAGCCCGAGTTCCTCTGGGAGCACTCGCCGGTCGCCTACGCGAGCGAGGTCACCACGCCCACGCTCGTGGTCCACTCGGACAACGACTTCCGGGTGCCCGTGAACAACGCCGAGATGTTCTACCTCTTCTTGCGAAAGAACGGCGTCGAGAGCCGGCTCGTCAGGTACCCCCGCGAGGGCCACGAACTGTCGCGGTCGGGCGAGCCGGGCCACGTCGTCGATCGGCTCGAACGGATCGTCCGCTGGTTCGACGGCTACTCCGAACACCACGACGTACCGAAAGCGCTGGAGCGCGGCGAGGAGGGGCTCTCGGCG
>SKXI01000362.1 GCA_007128515.1 Halococcaceae archaeon
AGTCGATCGGCTACGTCAGCCAGGACACGTTCATGTTCTACGGCACGGTGCGCGAGAACATCGCCTACGGGACGTTCACCGCGACCGACGAGGAGATCGTCGAGGCGGCGAAGGCGGCCGAGGCCCACGACTTCATCGTGGACCTGCCCGAGGGCTACGACACGATGGTCGGCGAGCGCGGGGTCAAACTCTCCGGCGGCCAGCGCCAGCGGCTCTCGATCGCCCGCGGGATCCTGAAGAACCCCGAGATCCTCATCCTCGACGAGGCGACAAGCGACGTCGACACCGAGACGGAGATGCTGATCCAGCGCAGCCTCGACGCGCTCACGGAGGACCGGACGACGTTCGCGATCGCCCACCGCCTCTCGACGATCAAGGACGCGGAGCGGATCCTCGTCCTCGACGAGGGCCGGATCGTCGAGCGCGGAACCCACGAGGAGCTGCTCGCGAACGACGGCCTCTACGCCCACCTCTGGGGGGTCCAGGCCGGCGAGATCGACGACCTCCCCGACGAGTTCATCGAACGCGCGTCACGGCGGGCCGCGAGAACCGAGCTGAACGACTAGTGCTTCGCCACGCCTGAACGGATGGCTGGGACCGACAGCGGTCGTTCGGTCCCATTCATCGGTCGACGCTTTAGAACGACTCCTGGTCGTTCTGGATCCCCTCGGACTCGGCGGATCCGCCCCGGTCGCTGTAGCCCTCCCGGCCGACCGCCTCCTCGCCGACCATGTTGAACACCATCTCCCTGAGCTCCCCTTCGCTCCCGTAGGTCTGGCCCTCTGCCTCGTCGAGCACGTCGGAGAGCGTCTCGGTCCCGTTGGGGTGGGTGATCTCGGCGTCGCCGTAGGTATCGAGAAGCTCGTCGTTGTCGATCGGGTACTCCAAGGCCGCCAGCTCGTCCTCCAGGTCGCCGAAGTCGATTCCCTGCTCTCTCGAATCCTGGTCGTCACTCATAGCGCCGGAGACGATACGCTCCGGGCACAAAGCCGTTGGTGTGGCACGTGCCGTGGGGGTGAAGTCCCCTCCGGTCGATCTTCGACCATGGAACTCACTGAGGCGACGACGACGGAGGCGGCGGCGGCGGAGACGTCGCTCGCGGTGCTCCCCGTCGGGAGCACCGAACAGCACGGCCCGCACTTACCCCTCGGCACCGACTGCCTGACCGCGAGCGCCGTCGCGGCGGCCGCCGAGGAATCCTACGAGGGCGAGGTGGTTCTCGCGCCGACCGTACCGATTGGAATCGCCGAGGAACACCGGGCCTTTTCGGGCACGCTCTGGGTCCAGCCCGACACGTTTCGAGCCTACGTCAGGGAGACGGTGGCGAGCCTCGCTCACCACGGCTGGGACCGGGTGGTGGTGGTGAACGGGCACGGCGGGAACGTCAGGGCGCTCGGCGAGGTCTGCGAGCTGATCAGCCGACACGACACCGCCTACGCGGTGGGGTTCACCTGGTTCGAGGCGGTCGGCGAGCACGGGAGCGAGATGGGCCACGGCGGGCCGCTCGAGACGGCGCTGGTCCGCCACGCGCACCCGGACCTGGTCAGGGAGGGCCGGGTCGACGAGGCGAGCGCGGGCGCCGTGGACCGGTGGGGCGAGTGGGTGAGCTACGTGAACCTCGCCGTGGATTCGGTGGAGTTCACCGAGAACGGAGTGGTGGGCGATCCGACCGAGGGAAGTTCGGAGCGTGGCGAGGAACTCGAAGCGCTCGCTGCGAGCGCACTCGTACGGCTGCTCGAAGCGGTGAGAGATCGGAATCCGGACGGTACCGACGGCGAGCGACCGGGTTAGTCGTCGGCCTCGGCGGCCCGTCCCTCGTCGTCCGCGTCCTCGGCGTCGTCAGCGTCGTCTTCGGAGCCACCGCCGGCTCCCGCCTCCTCGAGGCTGCCCTTCAGCCCCGGAACCGTACTGGTGAGGTCGCTCACGGACTCGCGTGCGCTCTCGATATCCCCGATCAGCGCCTCTACCGCCTCGATCTCCTCTTCGAGGTCGCTCGCGTCCTCGAATGCGTCGGCCCGCTGACCGATGACGAACCACTTCTTCGCCTCCCGGAGCCGTTCCGCGGCCTCGCCCACGTCGAGGGCGGATTTGAGCCCGTTGAGCACGCCGAGGACGTTCTCGGCCTCGGTCTTCCAGATCGAATCCGCGTCGGGGAGCTCCTCGCGTGCGTCCGCGAGGCTCTCCTCGACGTCCGCGCGCATCTCGCTCGCCGCCTCGCCGAAGAGGTCGTCGTCGTCGAGGGTCGATTGGCTCATACCACCCGAGAGGAGCGGGACGGATTTAAACGGTGACCTGAAAGTGGAAGTGAACGTCGGATCGGACGCGGTGGCCGCCGGCCGGTGGTGGATGTCGCCGGGCGCCGGACGGTGGAGGGCGGGTAGGGTACTGGGGGGCGGGCAAACCGTGGTGGTGGTGGCTCGCGGGTAGGCACCCCATGGCGGAAGACGCGGGCGCCGTCCCGCGGCAGTTCTCCGTACCGACCGGGGGAGAATAAAACGCCGACGAGGTTTTCACGGTCCGAAACACCGCCGGGCGTTTTTGTATCCCGAACCGACCGCGACACCCGACACCGGGATCGCTCAGAGGGATCATCGTAGCCAGGCGTACACACCACCGGTGCCGTTCGATGCGGGGTCGCGGAACGACGAGTTTCTACGATGATCCCTATCAGTCCCACCGCTCGACGCTCACGAGCCGCATCAGCGGGTAGTCGCCGTCCATCTCCATGGAGGCGTCGACCGTCCAGCCCTCGTACTCGACGGTGAGCGAGACCTCCGCGAACCGGCCGGTGAACTCGGTGTACTCGGCGTCGCCGGCCTCGATCGCCGCGTTCAGTACGTCCATCCGCGGCTCGACGGTGACCTCGGCGCAGTGGGGTTGGTTCTCGATCGACTCCTCGATGGCGCGGGCGAGGCTGTCGGCGCTCTCGGGGCTCACCGGCGTCCCTGCGAACTGGTGGTAGAGCGAGCCGAACTTGATCCCCGCCTCGAAGCAGGCCTCCTGGATATCGGTTGGCATAGCCGAGGGAGGGGTTAGGACGGGAAGGCGTTTCTGATGGACAGGCGCCATCGCGGAACCTATACGTCGCGACGTTCTCTCACCGACATGGACTACGATTCGAGCCTCGACCGGGCGATGGAGCAGGTCCCGGACATCGCCGCGAACACGGAGCGACTGAGCGTTCCCGACGCGCAGGCCCAGAAAGACGGCGCGTTCACGCGATTTACGAACCTCGGAGAGATCGCGGACACGCTGAGCCGGGAGACCGAACACGTCCACCGGTTCGTCCAGCGCGAGCTCGGTACCAGCGGGAAGTTCGACGCCGACGGCGGACGTGCGCGGTACAACGGGAACTTCAGCCCCGGCGACTTCGACGCGGCGATCGAGAGCTACGTCGAGGAGTACGTCCGGTGTTCGGAGTGTGGCCTGCCCGACACCCGACTCGTCCGCGAGGACCGAACCCCGATGCTTCGCTGTGACGCCTGTGGCGCGTTTCGGCCGGTCACCAAACGTCGGAGCCAGACCAGCCAGCGGACCCCCGACGCGATCGAGGAGGGCAACACGTACGAGCTGCAGATCACGGACACGGGGCGAAAGGGCGACGGCGTCGCCAAGCGCGGGAAGTACACGATCTTCGTCCCTGGCGCGAGCGAGGGCGACACGGTGAAGGTCTACATCAACAACGTCAGCGGCAACCTCGCGTTCGCACGCCGGACGGAGTGAACCGGACGCTACTTACTCGCGGCCGTCCTCGGATCGGGTGAATGGACGGCCCTGTCCTGCTCACCGGCTCCGAGGGACGCGTCGGCCGGGCGATCCTCGCCGGACTCGGCGAGGACTACGACTGGCGGCTGCTCGACCGCGAACCCCCCAGAGAGGATCACCCCGGCGAGTTCGTGGTCGCGGACGTGACCGACGAGGAGGGGATGCGCGCGGCGGTCGAGGGGGCAAGCGCGGTGATCCACCTCGCGGGCGACCCTCGCCGGGAGGCGCCCTGGAACAGCGTCCTACGGAACAACATCGACGGGACGTACGTCACCATGCTGGCGGCGGCCGAAGCCGGAGTCGAGCGGTTCGTCTTCGCCTCCTCGAACCACGCCGTCGGTGCCTACGAGACCGACGAGCGCACGCCCGACATCTACCGGCCCGACGACGAGTTCCGACTCACCGGCGACGAACCCTACCGGCCAGGCAACGTCTACGGCGTCTCGAAGGCGACCGGCGAGATCCTCGGCCGGTACTTCCACGACGAGTACGGCCTCTCGGTCGTCTGTGTCCGTATCGGCAACCTCACCAAGGACCACCCGCCGAAGGACTACGAGCGCGGGCAGGCGATGTGGCTCAGCCACCGCGACTGCGCACACCTCTTCGACCGGTGTCTGCGAGCCGAGTACGACTACGAGATCGTCTACGGGATCAGCGACAACGACCGCAAGTACTACTCGATCGACCGTGCCCGGGAGGTCCTCGGCTACCGGCCCCGGGACAACTCCGCCGAGTACGTCGACTAGAAGAGCCCGGAGACGTCTTCCTCCCGGGCGAGCCGCCGCGAGACGTGCTGAGAGAGGCGGTCGTGAACGATCGCCCGTCGGTCCGGCTCGCGCGCGAAGTCCAGCACCAGCGTGACGAACGGGCTCGTCTCGTACCCCGACTCGAGGTCCCGCTCGGCGTACTCGACCGCTCTCTCGATCGTCGTCACGTCGTACCCGTCTCGCTCCTCGGCTAACACCACCGCCGTGATCGCGCTCTCCTCGAAGTCGAGGTCCGACAGCGAGAGCGCCTCGCCGTCGTGGGTGAGGGTGGGAGGCACCGTTCGCTCGATCCGCTCCGGGTCGCTCGCGAGCGCGGTGAGCGTCTCCCGGACGGGTCCGAGGTCCACCCCTCGATACCGCTCGCCGAGGCCGTCGAGATACGAGAGCGCGCTCTCGGCGAGCCCGGTCGCACCCTCCCAGTTCCGGTTTCGGGCGTGGTAGATCGCGGCGGTGAACTGGATCAGCCCCTGGAGGAGGCGAGCGTCGTCGCTCTCCCTGTCGGTGTCGAGCCAGACCTCCTCCCAGGCGTCGTGGGCGGCGTGGTGCTCGCCGGCGTTGTAGATGGCGATACCGGCACGGAGCGGCCCGCGCATGTGCCGGGTTCGGGTACGGAACGGATATGTGCTTCGACCGGAGAGCTTGCGCTTGCCGGCCCCCACGCTTTATTCCTGGTTCACCTCCGGTAGATCGCATGGAACGAGATCACGTCCGGAGTACGATAGCGTCGCGTGAGGCGGAACCAGCGGCAGACCGACGGGGTGACCGCCATGATTGAGCTCGCGATCCTCTTCGCGATCCTCGCGATCGTCGCCGGCGCACTTGGCGCCGGTGGCGTCGCCGGCATGTCGATGTCGATCGCGAAGTGGCTGATCATCGCGTTCGTGATCCTGGCGATCATCACCGCGCTGCTCTGATCCGCGCCACGACCGCACTGGCAGGCCGACCGACACGGGAACCGACCCGATCGGACAGCGTCCGCCGACGTACCGGGACGACGAACTCAGTGCTGTGCGTTCGAATTCTTCGCGCCCGATCGGACAGCGACGCGACCGAAAGAAGCGAGGATCACGCTACGAAACGGTCTTTCGACCGACACGGGTCACCGACCCGCACCATCGACGTTCGAAGCACGGACCGCTCGCTCCGCTCGCCGTGTTGCGTTCCGAAAACGTCCTGACGGAGTCTCACGCGAGCGTAGCGAGCGTGAGGCACGTCAGGGCGCGAACGAAGTGA
>SKXI01000009.1 GCA_007128515.1 Halococcaceae archaeon
ACGGCGGCCGTGACGCCGAGCATCTCGCGCATCCCGGGGCCGCCCTGTGGTCCCTCGTTTCTGATCACGAGGACGTCGCCCGCTTCGACCTGCCCCTCCTGCACGTAGGCCATCGCCTCCTCCTCGCGCTCGAAGATCCGCGCCGGGCCGACGTGGTGTTTCGCGTCCTTCGCGGTGACCTTGAGCACCGCGCCGTCCGGCGCGAGGTTCCCCCTCAGAATCCGGATCGCCCCCTCCGCGTCGAACGGATCGGAGACGGGTCTGACGAGTTCCGGATCGACCTCCTCGTCCGCGGGCAGGTCGAGTTCCTCCAGTTCCTCCTCGATCGTCCGGCCCGTGACGGTCATCGCGTCGCCGTGGAACAGCCCAGCCTCCAGCAGCCGCCGGATCACGACCGGTACCCCGCCCTGCTCGTGGAGGTCGGTCATCACCTTCGAGCCGCCCGGCTGGAGGTTCGCGATCTTCGGCGTTCGCTTCGAGATCTCGTCGAACTCGTCGATCTCGAGGTCGATCCCCGCCTCGGCCGCCATCGCGAGCAGGTGGAGGACCCCGTTGGTCGACCCCCCGAGGGCGACCTGGATCGCGATCGCGTTCTCGAAGCTCTCCTTCGAGACGATATCGGAGGGTCTCCTGTCCGCCTCGATGCAGTCGAGGACGAGTTCGCCCGCCTCTCGTGCGACCTCGTAGCGCGAGTCGTCCTCTGCGGGTGGCGAGGCGCTCCCGAGCGGGGCGAGGCCGATCGCCTCGCTGATCGAGGCCATCGTGTTCGCGGTGAACATCCCGCCACAGGAGCCCGCTCCGGGGCAGGCGTTACGTTCGAGCTCGTCCAGTTCGTCCTCGCTCATCTCCCCCTGCGAGTAGGCCCCGACGCCCTCGAAGACGTTCTGGATCGTGACGTCGCGCCCGTCGTGTTCGCCGGGCATGATCGAACCGCCGTAGAGGAAGACCGAGGGGAGGTCCGTGCGGATCGAGGCCATCATCATCCCCGGGAGGTTCTTGTCACAGCCGGCGACGGTGACGAGCGCGTCCATCCGCTCGCCGAACGCCACCAGCTCGACGGAGTCGGCGATCACCTCGCGCGAGATCAACGACGCCTTCATCCCCTCGGTGCCCATCGAGATCGCGTCGCTGATCACGACCGTCCCGAACTCGATCGGCATTCCTCCCGACCCGTCGACGCCCTCGATCGCCGCCTCGGCCACGTCGTCGAGGTGGACGTTACAGGGAGTGATATCGGCGGCGGGGTTCGCCACGCCGACCATCGGCGAGGCGAGGTCCTCGTCGTCGAAGCCCATCGCCCTGAACATCGAGCGGTGTGGGGCGCGTTCCGGTCCCTCGGTGACCTCGCGGCTCCGGAGCCGCTCGTCCTTTCGCGTGTCACTCATACCCATTCCGATCCGCCTCACCCGCTTAACGGTGGCGATCCGACCGATCGCGGCCGGAACGGGGGAAACTATACCCGGGGCCGCGTACGCCCGGTATGACCCTCACCGACGCACTGACCGGAATCAGTTGTCCGATGGTCACCCCCTTCTCGGGGACCGAGATCGACGACGACTCGCTCGACGCGCTGATCGACCACCTCCACTCGGGTGGGATCGACGGGCTCGTTCCCTGCGGGACGACCGGCGAGTTCGCGAGCCTCACACGCGAAGAACGACTGCACGTGATCGAACGGGCCGTCGATGGCGCGTCCGTTCCGGTGATCGCGGGGGCCGCTTCGCCGAGCGTCGATGGGACGAACCGACTCGTCGCCGACGCGGCGGAGGCGGGAGCGGACGCCGCGCTCGTCACCGCGCCGTACTTCCACACGGCGAGCGAGCCCGAGGGCAACGAGCGGTTCCTGGAATCGATCGCCGACGACACGCCGATCCCGCTCGTCCTCTACAACATCCCGCAGTGTGTCGGAACGCGGATCGAACCCGAGACCGTGGCGACGCTCGCCGGCCACGACTCCGTCGTCGGCCTCAAGGACTCCTCGGGTGATCTCGAGTACCTCCTCGCGGTCGTCGGCGAGACCCCCGAGGAGTTCCTCGTCACCCAGGGCTACGACTCGCTGCTGGTGCCCGCGCTCCGGATGGGCGTCGACGGCGGGATCAACGCGCTCTCGAACGCCGTGCCCGAGACGCTGGCGGAGGCGGTTTCCGACCCGAGCGGCGAGCGTGGCGACGACCTCCACGAGGCCATCGCGGCGCTCTTTTCGGCCGTGGCTCCCCACGGCTTCGCCCCCGGGACGAAAGCAGCGCTCGGCCACCGCGGCGTCATCGAATCGACGGCGGTCCGCCCGCCGCTCGCCGAGGCCGACGACCCGGCGGTCGGCGAGGCGGTCGATCTCGCGGAGTCGGTGTAGTTGCCGCCGTCGAAACCGGCTTTCGGGTGAGCCACGACCCCCACACATGGCCCGGGTCACCGTCGGCGCTCGCCTCCACTTCGGGTTCCAGAACCTCTCGCTCGCCCACGAACGCCTCTACGGCGGGATCGGCGTCGGCCTCTCCGAACCGTCGCTCTCGGTCTCTGCCGACCGTGCGGAGACGCTCTCCGCCGAGGACACGCTCGCGGAGCGCTACGCCCGGCGAAGCCTGCGTGCCCTCGACCTCCCCGGAGCGACGGTCTCGGTCGAGCGGCGGCTCCCGAGACACGTCGGCCTCGGGAGCGGGACACAGCTCGCGCTCGCCGTCCACGCGGCGGTCGCGGCGGCGTACGGCCGGGAGGTGGGCGTCCGGGAGGCGGCCCCAGCCCTCGGACGGGGCGGGCGAAGCGGCGTCGGCGTCGCCACGTTCGAATCCGGGGGGTTCGTGACCGACGTCGGCCACCCGACGACGCGGTTCACCTCCACACCCCCGGGGGAGGGTGACTGGCGGGTGCCCCCGGTCCTCGCCCGCCACGACGTCCCCGAACGGTGGCGGTTCCTGTTGGTGATTCCGGCGGGCCGGGGTGAACACGGCGAGAGCGAGGACGAGAGCATGCGGTCGGTCGTCGAGCGCGCGAGCCCGGGGATCGGGGAGGAGATCGCGGGCATCCTCACCCGGCGACTCCTCCCGGCGATCGCGGAGGGTGATCTCGGCACCTTCGGTCGGGCGGTCTCGGCGATCGGTCGGCTCAACGGCGCGTGGTACGCCGACGAGCAGGGTGGGGTCTACAGACCGCCGGTGGGGGAGGTCGTCCGGTCGCTCGAGGGCTCACGGTCGGTCGAATGCGCGGGACAGTCCTCGTGGGGACCGTGCGTCTACGCGGTCACGGACGCCGACCGTGCCGAGGCGGCGCGAGCGGTCGGCGAGGAGGCGCTCGGCTCGGTCGGGGTCGAGGGACGCGTTCGTGTCGTCGGTGCGCGAAACGAGGGCGCGACGATCGAGCGGTCGTAACGGCTACGCCGCTCGACCGAGAGGTCCGAGTATGTCGAAGTGGAAGTGCGACGCCTGCGGGACGGTCCACCGCCGCAACCCCTCGAAGTGTCGCTCCTGCGGACACACCGTACTCTCGCCCTATCACGGCGACGGCGAGGCCGGGGAGCGGGACTGGGTGCGTGTCGGACTCGCCGTCCTCGCCGCCCTGGTCCTCGCTTCGGTCGTCGTCGTCGCCCTGGTCGTCCTCTAGGCGAGCGCGGTCACCGCGTCGAGCGAGACGTCGATCGCGCGCTGGACGTTGTCCTTCGCTTTCTCGGGTAGCTCCTCGCCCTCGGTCCCGCTCTTCTGGGTTCCATCGACGAGGTTGCCGTCCACCGTGCAGATCGCGCCGGCGGCCATCCCTCTCCGGCGTGCGAGCGAGAACACCGCCGCCGCCTCCATCTCGACGGAGAGCAGGCCGGCACGCTCCCAGTCGGCGAGGTGCTCGTCGGTCTCGGTGTAGAAGACGTCGTCCGACGCGATCGGGCCGACGTGGACCGCCTCACCCCGCTCCTCGGCGGCGTCGACCAGCGCCGAGAGCACCCCGTAGTCGGGAACCGCGGGGTAGGTGACGGACTCGTGACGTTTCGTCGTCCCCTCCTCCTTCGCCGCGCCCGTCGCGACGATCAGGTCCCCGATCTCGATCCCCGACTGCACCGCCCCGGTCGTCCCCACCCTGATGACGGTCTCGACGCCCACTCGTTCTAACTCCTCGATCGCGATCGCGGCCGAGGGACAGCCGATCCCGGTCGAACAGATCGTGAGATCCGTCCCCCCGTAGGTCGCGTTCACGACCCGGTACTCGCGGTTCTCGGCGACGAGATGGTGAGAGTCACAGCGGCCGGCGATCCGATCGACGCGACCGGGATCGCCCGGGATCAGCGCGACCTCGTGGACGTCGCCGTCGCCGACCAGCAGGTGTGGCTGTGTCGCCATGCGCGCGCTTCGAGCGGTCCCGTCAAAAACCGGTCGGTCGGCCACTGCGCTCCCCGTTTCCCCCGAGGAGCCACAGCCCGAGGCCGAAGACGACCGCTGACCGTCGCCACGCCGCCCGGACGCGATCGGCCCGTTCGGTGTCCCCGACGACCTCGCCGCCCCCGATCGGGAAGACCAGCCGGGAGAAGAACGCGTCGACGAACGCGACGACGCCCCCGATCGCGAGGGCGCGTCCGGCCCGTTCGCCGACGGTCCTCCGGAGCGGGCCGGACAGGAGCGCGTACAGCACGCCCGCCAGCGCGCCGGCGACGTGGTGGGCGAGTGCGGCCTCGCGCAGCGACACGTCGGTCGGATCGCGTCCGCTCACCGTCCCCGCGGCGACGTACGCCGGCACACCACCGTCGCGCTGGACGGCCATCGGGACGTTCATCGCGACCGCCGCGAGGGTTCCGGTGATCGCACCGCGGAGGAGCGTCGTCGATCCCATACCCCTCGGTCGGTCTGTGAAGCTAAAACCGATCCGCTACCCGCCGAGCGTGAACAGGAGCAGGTTGTGGACGCCGGGACCGAGGCCGACCGCGGCGACCAGTCCGAGCAGGAGGTAGCCCTCCGCGGGCGCCTCCTCGACGTAGTCGACGAACAGCCAGACGATGCCGACGGCGAGCGCGAGTTTCACGAGCACGAACAGCCAGCCGCCGCCGAGCGCGGGCGCGAGGCCCGCCGCGAACTCCATGATCGCGAGCGGGAGCGGCGAGCGCTCGCCGGCACCGAGCAGGTCGACGCCGACGGCCGTGGAGACCCCGTCGAGGACGTGGCCGAACACCACCAGGAGGCCCACGAGACCGGTCGTCTCCGCGACGGCGGGGAGCCCACGACGCACGCCGACCCAGGCCGCCGCGGTGAGCACGACCGATCCGACCGCCGCGACCGCCGGCCAGAACGGGTCGAGACCGCCGAGACCGGTTCCGAGGACCGCGATCACGGCGACGATTGCGGCGAGTAGACCGACCGCTCCCAGCAGCCGATCCGCGTCCTCGTGACCCGATCCGAGCTCGGTTCCGATCAGCCAGGTCGCACCGGCGAGAACGAACGTGCTGACGTAGACCGCGGGCGTGCCGAGCAGCGGGGCGAGCGCGGGGGGTGCGCTTTCCGTGACGTAGAGGACGTGCAGGCCGGCGCCGGCGGCCATCCAGGGGGCGAACGCCACCACCGTCGCCTCGCCGACGGGCGGCCGGCGTGCGTAAAGCGCCCCGCAAACGAGAAGGGTCGCGAGCGCGAGCGGGAGGAGGTAGACGGGCGGCGGCAGGGCGAAGCCCTCTGGCAACACCATACCGGAGCGGGTCGTCCCCGTACAATGAGCGTTCCGGTGTCTCGACCTCGGGGTTTTTCTCACACCCTCTCCTCCGGAGCGCATGGACCGCGAGACGCT
>SKXI01000197.1 GCA_007128515.1 Halococcaceae archaeon
CATATCCGAGTACGCAAAGTGTACGATGGATATCGTCTTTAGTCGTCCATCGCCGCGATCGGTTGCTGTAGCTGTTTGTCGTCGGCCCGCTCACGCTCCCGGACCGTCTCCCTCGTGACCGCGACTGAGACCTCGTGGAGCACCGAGTAGTACTCCTCCTCGCTCCCGACGAAACCGGACTCGACGGCGATCCTGGGCCAGTCCTCCGGGGACTCGGCGCTCCCCGACTCGATGGCCTCGCGAGCCCCGTCGACGTCCCCCGGACGCACTCCCTCGAACCATCCACCTTCCATGGTGGCCCCTACACTGCTGACCGGTAAACCACTCCCGATCGACACAACCGTTATCTACCGGGCATGGGAGTGGGTACTAGCAGATGGTACGGATCGACCCCGACACGCTGCGGTCGTTCGCTTGCGAACTGGTCGTCGCGCTCGGTACGCCATCGGAGCTCGCAGGACAGGTAGCGGACTCCCTCGTGCGGTCGGACTGCTCCGGTCACAGCAGCCACGGCGTCATCAGGCTCTCGACGACGTACCACCCGATGATCGAGAGGGGAGAGATGGATCCGGCCGCGCGGCCCCGTGTCGACCGCTCGAACGGCGTCCTGACCCAGGTGGACGGAGATCACGGTTTCGGTCAGGTCGTCGGACGGGTCGCCGTCGACAGGGCGGTCGACACGGCGCTCGAACACGGTGCCGGGATCGTCGGGGTGCGCAACGCCTCGCATCTCGGCCGGATGGGTGAGTGGGCGGAACGGGCGGCCGAGCGTGGCGTCTTCTACGCGGCGTTCATGAACACGGGCGGGCTCGCGATCTTCGTCGCCCCGCCGGGGAGCGCGGACAGGCGACTCCCGCCGAACACGCTCTCGTTCGGGATCCCGTCGTTCGGGGCGGTGCCGTTTCCGATCGTCCTCGACATGGCGATCAGCCAGACCGCACACGGGAAGATCACCGAGCGGGCAGTCGAGGGCCAACCCATCCCCGAGGGGTGGGCGATCGGCGCCTCCGGCGAACCGCTGTCCGACGCCCGGGCGTTCGAAGCCGGCGAGGGAGCGATGCTGCCCCTCGGCGGTTCTCAGGTCGGTCACAAGGGGTTCGGCCTCGGGATCGTCGCCGAGCTGTTCGCGGGCTGTCTCGGTGACGGCGCGGTCAGCGGACAGGACGTCGAGGGTACCGTGAACAACTCGGCCGTGTTCGTCTGTATCGACCCGGAGACGGTGGGGTCGGTCGAGGACCATCGGGCGCGCGTGGAGGCGGTCGCCGAGCAGGTTCGCTCGGCCGAGTACCGAAGCGGAATCGAGACGGGTGAAACGACCTTCGGCGACAGAGCACTCCTCCCGGGCGAGCGGGAGCACCGGTTCCGGTCGAGGAACGAACGGGAGGGCGTTCCGCTCCCCGCAGAGACGGCGGAGCTGCTCGCGGCGCTCGCCGAGGAGTACGGCGTCGACGACGCGGTTCCCCCGGCGCTACGGGGGAACTGATAGTGATGGTTGCGAGTCGTTCCGGTATCGACCGCCCGATATCGTGCGGTCGAACCGGTGAACGGTCGCAACCATCACTATCACTGCACGTCGGCGACCACCGACTGATACGGACTGCTGTAACTTTTCACCGCTCGGACCGAACGACGGACACCACTCTGACCGGTACGGACGGACAGCAGTCCGTATGAAGAGTTAAGCTCGTGAACGTCCGTGGGTCACACCCATGAGCTACGGCAGCGGCGAGTACACGTACGACCTCGTACCGGGATGGGCGAAGCTACCCGAGGGCGCGTCGTTCCGGGACGTCGGCGGCGTGTGCGTCGACGGGGACGATCGCGTCCTCGTGTTGAACCGCGGCGGACCGCCGGTGATGGTGTTCGACGCGACGGGCGAACGCCTGTCGAGCTGGGGTGAAGGACACTTCTCGGATCGACCGCACGGGATCGGTCTCGACGCCGAGGGGAACGTCTACTGTACCGACGACGGAAACCACACCGTGCGGAAGTTCTCGCCGGAGGGCGAGCTCCTGTCGACGCTGGGGACCGAAGGCGAGCCCGCGGAGACCGGTTACCGTCACGAGAGTACGGACCTGTTCGAACGCCTCGCCTCGATCGACAGGGCGGCGGGACCGTTCAACGGCCCGACCGGGGTAGCCGTCTCCCCGGCCGGGGAACTCTTCGTCTCGGACGGCTACGGCAACGCGAGAGTCCACGCGTTCGACCCGGAGGGAGAGCACCTCCGATCCTGGGGGGAGCCCGGGCCCGCACCGGGGGAGTTCAGGCTGCCACACTCGATCGAACGCGATGGCGACGGTCGACTCTGGGTCGCAGACAGGGAGAACTCCCGGATTCAGGTCTTCGACGCCGACGGGACCTTCGTCGCGGAGTGGACCGACTTGATCCGCCCCACCGACGTGGTCGTCGACGACGCCGTCTTCGTCTCCGAACTCTGTCGACGGGTCAGCGTCTTCACCACCGACGGGGAGCTGCTGGCGCGGTGGGGGAACGAAGGACACCCGGTGGACGATCCCCTGTTCGTCGCGCCACACGCGATCGCCGTCGATTCGAACGGCGACCTCTACGTTGGCGAGGTCTCGTACACGCACAAGGGCATCGATCGCGGGGCGAGGACGTTACAGAAGTTCGAGCGAACCGGCTGAGGCGGAACGGCGTGTCGACCGGTCGACACGCCGTCCGATGACCCTGGTTGGTCCCACGGGCGAACGTCGATCTGTCCGCCGGTAGCGAACGTGGATCCGATGGGGTCGCTCGCCGGTCCTCGGGCCGGCCCGGGATCCGTTCTACTACAGTTCGAGCGCGTTCGAGAACACCTCGTAGCTCTGGTTGCCGACGATCTCGGTCCTGTGCTCGCCGTCGCGGAAGAGGTGGAACACGGGCGTCCCGGGGATTCCCGCCTCGATCGCGGCGTCCACGTCGGTCCCGATCCGGCCGCCGTACGTCTCTGACTCCGCATCGGAGCGGACCGCCGCCGCGTCCACGCCGGTTCCCTCGAGGTACGAGTCGACCTCGTCGAGGATCGATCCCTCGGAGATCGACCCCTGCTGCGAGAAGAGGTGTGACTTCAGCCCCCAGAAGGCCGAGCTGTCGCGTTCGTAGGTCGCCCAGAGCGCGTGCAGCGCCTCGTCCGCCCAGTCCTCCGTCGAGGGGACCCCCCGCCAGACGAACGAGAGCTCGCCCGCGTCGGTGTCCGACTGCAGGTCTTGAAACGCCCCCTGGTGGAATTCCGCACAGTTCGGACACGAGGGGTCGTCGAACGCGATGATCGCCGCCGGAGCGGACGTCGGACCCGGTCCGAGGACCGGCGACTGGTCGATCCCGGCCGCGGCAGGGTGGTCGGGGTCGATCCCCTGGCCACCATCGCCCTCGTCATCGTCGTCTTCGTCGTCTTCCTCTTCCGTCTCGTCGTCACCATCGTCGTCTTCTTCCTCGGGCGTCTCCGTCTCCTCTTCGGGCGTTTCGGTCTCTTCCGGAGTCTCAGTTTCCTCCTCCGGAGTCTCCGTCTCTTCGGGGGTCTCCGTCCCTTCGTCCGGAGTCTCCGTCTCCTCTTCGGGGGTCTCCGTCCCTTCGTCCGGAGTCTCCGTCTCCTCTTCGGGGGTCTCCGTCCCTTCGTCCGGAGTCTCCGTCTCTTCGGGGGTCTCCGTCTCGTCGTTCCCCTCGTCATCTCCCTCCTCCGGAGTCTCCGTCTCCTCTTCGGGCGTTTCGGTCTCCTCGGGTGTCTCCGTTTCCTCCTCCGGAGTCTCCGTTTCCTCCTCCGGAGTCTCCGTCTCTTCGGGAGTCTCCGTGTCCTCCTCCGGAGTCCCCTGGTCCGGTGTTTCGGATCCCTCGTCGGAGTCGTCCGAGCTCTCGGTCTCCTCCTCGGGGGTCACGGTTTCCTCGTCGTCTTCTTCGGGCGTCTCGGTCCTGTCGTCCGACTCGTCCGGTGTCTCGGTTCCGTCATCGCTGTCGTCCCCACTGTACTCCTCGAGGTCGTCGGCGTCGACCGGGTCGAAGTCGCCATCGCCCTCCTCGTCGGCACAGCCGGCGGCCGCGGCCGCGACGCCGCCGGAGACCAACAGGAACGTCCGCCGCCTCAGGGGAAGCTCCTCGCGGAGCTCCCGCCATCCACCGTTCTCGCCTGATCCCATTGGCTACGGGACAGGCCTGCGGGGGATAAACCGCCCGCTTCGTGAACCTGTCCGGCCGGGGAGAACGTCGTCCGTGGAGATCTCACTCGAAGCGCTCGAACGGCTGTTCGCAGCCGTGACAGAAGTGCATCGATCGGCAGAGCGAGGGGCCCTTCGGGTGCTCGCGCTCGGTCTCCGTCGACCCGCAGTACGGACACTCGGCGGGGGCGTCGCCGTCCGCGACGTCGACGCTCGGGTCGAGGCCCCTCATACGCTCAGCCCGAACTCCCGCAGGCTCTCCCGTCCGCGCTCGGTCACGAGGTCGATCGACCACTCTGGGCTCCAGACGAGTCTGATCTCCGCCGAGTCGACACCGTCCACAGACGCGGCCGCCTCGCGGATCTCGTCGGTGAGCATCTTCCGCGCCGGACAGCCCGTGTAGGTGAGCGTCATCGTCACCGTCGCGTGGGTCTCCCCTCCCTCCTCGGTCCCCTCGACCGCCACGTCGTAGATCAGCCCGAGGTCGACGATACTCACCGGCATCTCGGGGTCCTCGATCCCGTAAAGGGTCTCCCAGACGCGAGCTTCGATCCCCTCGCTTCCCTCGCCCGTGTTCGGAAGCTCGGTGTGCCCCTCGCCCTCGCGGTACTCGGTGTACGCACAGGGAGTCGGCTCCTCGGAGAACGTCCCGTCCTCGCGTACCCCGTCGTCGAGGTCGGACCTGCCACTCATGGCTCACCCCGCAGCCTCGTCGGCTCGGCGAAGCCGAGTTCGTGATACGTTGCGGTGAACGACTCGTGGAGGTCGTCCCAGTCCGACGTGTGAGTGCCGTCGCGACCGGTCGCGTCGGGTCTCTCGACCGACTCCGGTTCGGGGACGTCGATCCCGATCGACTCGAGGTACGGGACGACCGTCTCGAGCCACTCGGTCCGGAGGTCGTCGAGGGAGTCGGTCCGGAAGCCCGACTCGACGATCTCAGCCTCGTGCTCGCCCGGCTCGAACAGGGTCAGCGCGTGGGGAAAGAGCCGTTCGGTCGCGTTCTGTACCCGCGCTCTCCCCGCCGGCTCGCTCGCCAGCCGATCGAGCCAGTTCGAGGCGTGCTCTCGGTGGTACGACTCCTCGGCGATCACCTTTCCCACCCGATCCCGGATCGGGACGTAGCTCGAATCGACCAGCGCCTCCAGTCGCAGGCGTTCGGCAGTGTCGTAGAGGTAGCTCCGCACGATCGCATCGGCCCAGTCACCCTCCTCGAACGCGAGTTCACAGATCGTGGCGTGGCGGAACTCCCCCGGCGGGCGCTCCCAGAGGTACTCCGCCTCGCTGTAGCCGAGGTCGGCGAGGGGGTCGTACCAGAGCCGTGCGTGACCGAACTCGTCCTGTGCGATGTTCGCGAGCGCGAGGTCGGACTCGATCGTTGGCGCGTAGATCTGCCACTCGGTGTAGCGCTCGGCGATCACGAACTCGTCGTCGGCGAGCCGAAAGAGCAGTTCCTCCACCGCCTCCCGCTCTCGCTCGCTCAGCTCCTCGCGGTCGATCACGACTCGGCCTCCTCGCGCTTCCGCGCCGCCTCGCGCTGTTCCTCCTCGCTCTCTTCGACCTCCGC
>SKXI01000174.1 GCA_007128515.1 Halococcaceae archaeon
ACGCCCCGGCCCGTCACCCACCGCGAGGAGTCCTCGGGTCCGCGGTGTGCGATCACGTCGTAGGGTGCGTCCCTGACGAAGTCGAGGGCGGCCTCGCGTTCGTCCTCCGTCAGAGAGAGCGGACGGCCCGCCACGGTCGCGCGGGAGAACACCGGAACGAGACTCTCGCCGTGCTCGCCGAGCATCGGACAGGAGACCGCAGACGGGGAGACGCCCTCGTGGTCGGCGATCCAGTGGGCCATCCGAGCCGTCTCCGAGAGCGAGTAGCCGAGGACGTGCTCGCGGGGCCACCCGCTCTCGGCGTAGAGCCGGTGCGTGATGCGGTCGACCGGGTTCGTCACGCATAGTAGCGCTCCGGGTTCGACCTCCCGGAGCCAGGACCCGATCTCCTCGGCGATTTCGATGTTCCGCTCGAGGAAGGTCATCCGGCCGCCGCGTTCGGCCCCGCCGCTCGTCCGCGGCGCACTCGCGGTCACGACGATACAGTCCGCGTCGGCGAGCCCGTCCGGGCCGGGGGTAGCGGTCTCGACCGTCCCGTATGTCGATCGCGACGCCCTCCCGGTGGGGTGCGAGACGTGTCGAGTCGCGTGCCGGAGGTCGGTCGCGTGCCCGTAGGCGGCGCCCTCGTCCGTGTCGATTACGGTGACGTCCACGGCGTTCGGGCCGGTGAGGAGGTCGTAGGCGACGGTCGACCCGATCGTTCCCCCGCCCCCGACGATGGCGACGTTCATATCTCGGTTCTCTCCGCACAGGTCTTCGGTCCGCGGATCCCCTGCCCGCTTCTCCGGTATCGGGATGGGGCGTCGATCGTCAAACGACCCGCGTGTCAGGGCTCCTGTCAGTCGGCTCTGGTAGGATGGCGAACGACCGTCCGCCCCTCGTCACGGGTCTTCGCTTCCCGGGCTCGGTCCGCTGAACCCCCGGCACCGTCGAGTTCCCGAACGGAACGTCGAAGTCCCCTCACCGAGAGGATGTGGACATGCTTCGGACGCCTCGCTCGCGCGCAGTGGCCCTCCTCGTCCTGTTCGCGCTCCTGGTCGGCCTCTTCGTTCTCTCGGGAGCCGGCGAACCCGATCCCGACCAGCACGCCTACCCCGACGGCGATCACCTCGCACTCGAGTACGAGAGGTACGTCGGCGAGCAGGCCGGGGTCTCGGGGGCGGTCGTCTCGACCGACCCGGTCGTCATCGAGACCGGCCCACCCGGGGAGGGGATCGCGCTGACCGTCGAGGGCGTCGACGAGCCGGTCGAGGAGGGCCAGGCGCTCAGGGCGTTCGGCGAGGTGCAGGAGGGGCAGGTGCTCGCCGCCGAGGAGACGCTCGTCAGGGAGCCGTGGGAGCTCGCCTACATGTACGTCGTCTCGTTCCTCGCGGGGCTCTGGGTGCTCGTCCGACTCCTTCGGGGCTGGCGGATCGAGTGGAACGCCGTCGGACTCGAGCCTCGTGCGGAGCCACTCACGATCCGGTCGCTCCTCGGGGGTGAGCGCGATGGCTGACCTGCTGACACACGTCCTCGTCGGCTACTCGCTCGCCACGCTGCTCTCGTTTCGCTACGAGTGGATCACGCCCCGCTACGTCACCGTCGCGATGGCGGGAGCGCTCATCCCCGACATGAACCGGGCGGAGCTGCTCGTGAGCGAACACGCCGTCCAGGCTGCGCTGGAGATACCGTTCTCGTGGGGCGCGTTCCACACGATGGGCGGCTCGCTCGTCGCCGTCGGGATCGGCGTCCTGCTCGTCCGTCCGAAGATCCGTCTGCGCGTCGGTGCGCTGCTCTTCGTCGGGATGGCCTCGCACCACGCGCTCGACCTCTTCCTCACGAACCCGTCCGGACACTCCTACGCCGTCCTCTGGCCGCTCACGGGCTACAACCCGCCGACGCCGAACTGGTACCTGAGTAGCGATCGCTGGCCCGCTATCGTCTCGGGTGCGCTCGCGGCCGCCGTGTGGTACGGTCGGTACCGGAGCCCGTTCGCAGCCGACTCTCACCGGGAAGACTGATGGCACGACGGGCCGGTCGCTCGCGATTCGGGCACGGAAGCGGTCGACACTGTTAGGTGAACGGGCCCCGATCTCCGGACCGACGACCGATACTCGAACGCACCCCCATGACGAGAACCTGTGTCGATGCCTGACCGCGAGGAGGTACTCTTCGTCACCGTCGCGGTCGTCTTCGCCATCACGACCGTCTTCCCGTCGGTGCTGTTCGTCCGCCTCGTGAGCGGTGCCTCGCTCGAGACCGCCCTCTGGCTCGCGCTTCCGGTCTCCGCGATCTTCGTCGTCGCCGTCGTCGTCGTGATGCGCAGAACGCACGGGCGTCTCGTCCCCCCGCTGGAGTGACCGGGAAGCGACGGCCGGGACCGGTGCTCTCCCGGCACCTCTCGACTACCGGAAACGCGCCAAGACTACCGTAATTTTCATAATCTATCGACAGAGCGTTTCTCGGTACAATGGTGCTAACAAGCCCCATCGTCCCGTTCCTCGTCGGGCTCGTGACAGTGGTCGCGCTGCTCGTCTGGCTGAAGCTCCCGGCGTTCGTGGGACTGGTCATCGCGGCGATGGCGATCGGATTGACGACACCGGAGCTGGCGACCGGACAGGTCGCCGCACAGACCGCCGAGGAGTTCGGCGGCGTGATGGTCGCGATCGGCATCCCGATCCTGATGGCGGCGATCATCGGGAAGTGTCTGATGGACAGCGGGGCGGCCGACCGGATCGTCCGCGGCTTCCTCTCGCTCACCGGCGAGAAGCGATCGGAGTACGCGCTGATGGGCAGCAGCTACGTCCTCTCGATACCGGTCTTCTTCGACAACGTCTTCTACCTGCTCGCGCCGCTCGGCCGGTCGATGAAGGCCCGGACCGGGGTGAAGTTCTCGCTGTACATCTCCGTGCTCTGCGCGGGCGCGCTGGCGACGCACATGCTCGTCCCACCGACGCCGGGCCCGCTGGCGATGGCCGCCGAACTGGACGTCGACCTCGGCCTCGCGATCCTCGTGGGCGCCGCGGTCGCGCTCCCGACGTCGATGCTCGGGGGGATCGTCTACGGTCGGTTCCTCCACAGCCGGGAGGAGTTCCCCCTGCGAGAGGCGATGGGCTCCTCGCCGGAGGACCTGCAGGAGAAGACCGACCGGCCGACCGCCGAACTCCCCGGGCTGTTCGAGTCCTCGTTGCCGATCGCCGCGCCGGTGCTGCTGATCGCTTCGAACACGACCGCGGACGTGCTCGCCGACGCCGGCGTCCTCGCGGACGACGGCGCGGTCGTCGTCGCGACCTCCTTCCTCGGCGACCCGAACTTCGCGCTGACCGCGGCGGCGCTGCTCGCGGCGTACACCTACTACCGGATGGAGATGGCCGGCGACCGCGATCTCTTCAACAACGAGATCACGGAGGCGATCAAGAGCGGCGGGAACATCATCGCGATCACCGCCGCGGGCGGCACGTTCGGCGCGATGCTCGCGATCGCGGGCGTCGGCGAGTGGATCGCCGGTGGCCTCGAGGCGCTCGGCCCCGGCCTGCTGTTCACGGGGTGGGCGATCGCCGCGGTCATCCGCGTCGCACAGGGCTCGGGCACGGTCGCGATCCTCACCGGCGCGGCGATCATGGCGCCGCTGGCCGGTGGGTTCGACGCGAACGTCGTCTACCTCATGATGGCGATCGGCTTCGGCGGCATGATCGCCCCGTGGTACAACGACAGCGGCTTCTGGGTCGTGAGCGAGGTCGCGGGGATCTCCCAGCTCGAGACGTTCAAGAGCTACTCGGCGGTCTGTACGGTGATGTCGATCAGCGGGCTGATCCTGGTGTTCGTCCTCCAGCTGATCGCCCCGCTCACGTGACCCGGATCCGTCGGAAACCCGTCCCCGGTCCGACCGACCCGGGACACGCCGTCGGTCCGGCCGGCCGGTGACGACGTACTCCCGCGGCGGAACCCGTGGACGCCCACTCCGAGGGCCGTTCGGGTGGCTACGGCGTCGTCGCGAAGCCGCTATCCCACCCGACCGGCCGTCGCGACCGTTCCCGAGAAGCGGTGATCGCCGGCCTCGACGTCGCCCGCTGTAACGCGTCGTCCCACCGTTCCCGACGGCGAGGGATCCGCAGGTCGGGTCCTCCGGATGCTCATACTGGTGGTCGCGAGTCGTTCCCGTATCGACGACACGACGGCGTGCGGTCGAACCGGTACACGGTCGCACCCATCACCGTCACCGGATCACGCTGACCGGCACCGGCGAGCGACGGACGACCGTCTCGGCAACGCTCCCGAGGAGGACCCGCGAGACGCCCTCGCGACCGTGGCTGCCCATCACGACGTGGTCCGCGTCGAGCTCCTCCGCCACCTCGACGATCCTCCGGGCGGGCTTGCCCGTCTCTATCGCGGTCGCGATCCGTCGACCGTGGTCCGCCGCCACGCCCTCCGCCTCGGAGAGCACGGCGGTCCCGCGCTCTTCGGCTCGCTCGCGGGGGTTCCCGACGTCCCCCGTGGGGAGGTTCTCCGCGACCAGGTAGCCGGTCGAGGGATCGATCACGTGGAGCGCGTGGACCTCCGCGTCCGGAAAGGTCGAGAGCGCGAACTCGAGCGCCCGACGCGACCCCGGCGAGTCGTCCATCGGCACGAGTACTGTCTCTGCCATGGCCCTGCGTACAGTTCGGACCGGGATAAAACCGGTTCCCTGACCGACTACGGGTACGGATCCGACCGAAACCGACCGTCGTCGAACGCGAGCGGTTCGAGCGGACCGACCGTTACGTCTTCCCGACCGCGGAGGGCTTCGGCGACCGGCTCGGAGACGACGAGCCGGTCGGGATCCATCGTGCTCGGGATCCGTGCGACGCGGAGCTCGGCCGGATCGGCTACCCCCGTCGTCGAACACGCGAGCAGCAGGGCCGTGAGGTCGTCCGGGACGACGAACGGAAGCTTCGCCCGGCGGGGCTCGCCGCTCGTGACGACGTTGACGTAGGTGTCCGCGAAGTCGATCCCCTCGAGGAACTCGCGGTGGACGAAGTCCGCGAGCCCGACGCCGAGCGCGTTGCCGTGGGAGGGCTCGGTCAGCGACCGGGCGTACACCCGGGTGATCCGCGGGCTCTCGGGTTCGGCCTCGCCGTGGAAGTGGTACCGACCGAGGACGTTCGTGTCCATTCCCGTCCCCGACTTCTCCTTTCCGACCTCGTCGACGACCAGCAGGTCGAGCTCGTCGACGGGGAGGGTGGCGAACTCCTCGCGGGCGATCCCCAGGAGCTCCGGCTCGCGCTCGGGGATCTCCCTCGCGCTCACGCCCTCGACGTGTGCGGCCCGCTCGTCGGCGTTCTCGATCAGCGCGATCCCGCCGACGATCGGCGTCTCGCGCAGCACGACCCGCATCCGATCGCGGATGACGTCGGCGAAGTCGGTGGCGATCGCGGCGTTGTGAAGCGACTCCGCGCCGCGGTGTTTTCCCAGGCCGATCACCGCGATCTTCGAGAGGCCGCTCTCGACCGGCCCCCGGAAGTCCGTGTGGGGTTTGACGCGGTTCGCCAGCAGGACGGCGTCCGCCGAGAGCGCGTCGACCGCCGCGTAGACGGGTCGGCCGAGCGAGTCCTCGCCGACGGCTTCGACCGCCATCGACGACCGGATCTCACAGCCCATCGCCTCCTCGGTGATCCCGAGCGCCGCGAGCGTCTCGACCTGCCCCTCCGCCGTCGCACCGCCGTGACT
>SKXI01000260.1 GCA_007128515.1 Halococcaceae archaeon
AGCCCGTAGATGTACTCCCAGTTCGTGATCGTACACCGGAACTCCTCGGGGAGGTCGCTCATCGCGTGTCGGTCACCACCCCGAACCAGGTCGGCCCCGTGTTAAACCGTTGCGCCTCGCCGTGACGCCCGGGAGGCTATGGCGACCGCGTCCGTACTGTCGGTGTGACCGACGACATCGCGACGCTCCCCGAACGCCTGCTGCTCGCTGCACGCACCGGCGAGCCGACCGATTCCGGCCTCGAGCGCCTCGCCACACGTCCCGAGGACGACCTCGCCGACACACTCTCAACCGAGCGGCGGGCGAAGGCGTTCTGGCTGAACCTCTACAACGCGGTCGTCCAGACCGAACTCCGACGCGACCCGGCGCTGTACCACGACCGCCGGGCGTTCTTCTCGAACCCGCGCGTCCGCGTCGCGGGCGAGTGGCTGAGCCTCGACCACATCGAACACGGGATCCTCAGGCGCTCGCACCCGGTCTGGGGCCTCGGCTACGTCCCCGATCCCTCCCCCTCGGCGTTCGAACGCCGATTCAGGCTCCGAGGACGGGACCCGCGGATCCACTTCGCGCTCAACTGCGGGGCGAGAAGCTGTCCGGCCGTGATGCCGTTTCGCGCCGAGCGCGTCGACGAGGAGCTGACGGCCACGACCCGCGACTTCCTCGCGACCGAGACGGAACGCGAACGGGTCGGACCGTTCACCCTCCTCACCGTCCCCAGGCTGTTGCTCTGGTACCGCGGGGACTTCGGCGGTGGTCGCGGAATCCGGTCCCTCCTCCGCCGGTACGGAGTCGTGGAGGCGGGCGAGCGAGTGCTGCTGCGGTACGCCGACTACGACTGGTCGCTCTCGGTCCCTGGCGTCGAACGGTGAGCCGATACGGTTTTCAGAGGGCGCGGAGATCCACGCCCTATGACGCTGTACGCGATCGAGGACCTGGACGACGCGTTCGTCGCCACCCGCGAGTTCCTCATCTCGCCGTTCTCGCTGCGTCGGTGGCTGGTGCTCGCGTTCGTCGTCTTCTTCGTCGGCGGCGGCGGCGTCGGCGCGGGTAACGGGTTCAGCGGGATCAACGCCGCGACGCCGCCCGCGACCGACACGGACCCCGGTGTCGAGACCGGCGAGATCGTCGCCGTCCTCTCCGATCTCGTGTTCGCGAACCTCGGGCTCGTCCTCGGCGCACTCGGTGTGTTCGCGCTGTTCGTCCTCGGGTTCATGTTCGTCGCGGCGACGATGGAGTTCGTCCTCGTCGAATCCCTGCGGAACGAGGAGGTCCGCTTCTTCGAGTACGCCCGGTCGAACCTCGGGAAGGCGATCTCGCTGCTCGCCTTCCGGGTCGCCCTCGGCCTGTTCGCGCTCGCGGTCGTCGGCGGGCTCTTCTCGGTCGCGCTCTGGCTGGTCACGGGTGCGCCCGAGGGGTTCCCCCCGTTCCTGCTGGTCGCGCTCTCGCTCGTGGCCGGGGTGGTCTTGCTCCTCGTCAGCCTCGTCGACAGCTTCACCACGGAGTTCGTCGTCGCGACGATGCTCGTCACCGACCGGGGGCTCGTCGGGGGATGGCGGGCGTTCTGGCCGGTGTTCCTCGGCTCCTGGAAGCAGTACCTCGTCTACGCGATCGCCGTCTTCGTCCTCGGCATCGTCGTGAGCATCCTCGTCGGGATCGCGGCCGCGATCGTCCTCACCGGCCTGGGACTCACCTTCGGCATCGCCGGCGCCGCCGTCTTCGTCCTGCTGTTCGCCGCGGGGGCGGAGCTGATCGGTGGGGTTCTCCTCGCGCTGATCGGCCTGGTCGCGCTCGCGCTCTTGCTGATCTCGGTCGCGCTGATCCTCGTCCCCGCCGAGAGTTACCTCAGGTACTACTCGCTGTTCGTCCTCGGGGATACGGACGAGGACCTCGACCCGATCCCCGAGGTACGCGAGGGGGTCCGCGAGCGTGCGTACACGTGAGCGGAAGTGGGAGCAGTCGACACGAGAGCCCGATCGTTCTGTACGAAATCCGTAGCATAACTACTTCCGGCGGTGTGGCATCCGGTAGCTATGGCAACGATCGCTGAGTTCGAAATCTCGCTGAGTGACTTCGCGATGAACAGGACCCTCACGGACCTCGACGGGATCGAACTCGACGTCGAGCGGATGGTCGCTCACGAGGAGGGATCGGTGATGCCGTACGTCTGGGTCGAAAGCGACGATTTCGACGCCTTCGATCGGGCCCTCGAGGCGGACCCGAGCATCGAGGCCGCAGAGCGGATCACCGAGGCCGACGAGTGGGTCCTCTACCGGATGAACTGGACGGAGAACGTCCAGTTCCTGGTGACGCTGCTCCTCGAGTACGAGGGGACCGTCCTCTCGGCGACTGCGGTCTCCGATCGGTGGTGCGTTCGGGCACTCTTCCCGACGCGAGAGGCCGTCTCGAAGACCTACGAGTACGCGAACGAGGAGGGGATGTCGCTCACGCTGGCCGCGATCTACGAGATGAACGACGAACGATCCGGCCGGTTCGGCCTGACCGAGCAACAGACGGAGGCGCTCACGCTCGCGACCGAACGCGGCTTCTTCAGAGTTCCGCGGGAGATCGACCTCCAGGAGCTCTCCGGGGAACTCGGGATCAGCCACCAGTCGCTCTCCGAGCGACTCAGACGGGCACAGCACACGCTCAACACGAACACGCTGCTCGTGGGAACCGAGGAGAGGGAGAGGGCGGCGCTGTCGAAACGGGTGTAACGACCGGAGGGTGTCGTACGACGGTTCGCGTATCCCGGTTTCGCTCGACCCGAACCGAGCCGTCCAGCCGAAGGAACGATCGATCTCACGTGCGACGGTGGCGGTTCACGACGTGATCGCCGGGTCGGCCTGTCGTTTCACGACGTGATCGCCGGGTCGGCCTGTCGTTTCCGTCGGTTGGTCTCGACGTCTCGAATACGGCGGCCAACGCGCCGACTACGATCGTCCGGAGAGCAGTCGGTACGGTCGGGCGCGTAACACGCGGTCACGGGTCCGGCGGTCGACCCTCAGCTGTCCGTGCCGATCTCGACCGTGCCGTCGGACGCAACGACCACGTGGTACTCACAGTACTCGAACGTGATCTCGACGGGAGCGTGCGGAGAACCGCTATCGGGTCCGACGAGCGCGTCGAGTGCCTCGGGGTCGATCGTCTCGTACAACGGCTCGATCCGCAGTGGATCGACCCCGTCGCGATCGGCCACCATCTCGACGATCGTGGTACTGGGGGCCCCCACTCTACCGCGAGACACTGCGTTCATTGGTAGAGAACCACACACTCGCTTCCAGTATAACGATGCCGGAATATTCGATATCGGTTCCATCGCAACAAACCGTGTAGACGCACGATCCTGGCGCTCGCGTCGATCCTGGCGTAACGGACTGCCCTGACGAACGATCCTGAAGGGGAGACCCCGCCGTCTCCTCCTCACCGGTTCGCGGACGGTCGGAAACGGACCGACGGCTGGGTGTACTCCTCACGCATCAGGATCTCGTCGGTGATCACGTAGCCCATCTCGTCGATCGTCCGGGCGATCCGGGTGATGTCGTCGTTCGTGGTCCCCGTGACCTGAACGTGGACGTTCCGTTCGCCGGTCATCAGCTCGCGAACGTTCACGACCCCGTCGAGGTCGAGCGTCCGCTCGATCAGGGCTTCCCGCTCGCTGATCGTGGCCGTGCAGATGAACAGCAATCGCAGCGGGAAGCCGGCGCGTTCGTAGTCGATCTCGGGGCGGTATCCCAGTATGACACCGCGGTCCTCGAGCCGTCTGATACGCTTACCGACGGTGCTGGCCGAGACCCCCACGCGCTCGCTGATCGCGGCGTTCGTGTTGTGCCGGGCGTCTTCCTGTAACGCGTACAAGATGGTCTGATCGATCTCGTCGAGGTCGGGAGCGGTCACCGTTTCGGGCCTCCGGAGCCGCGTGTCCGAGGGTCGCTCGTCCTCACGGCGCGGTCCCGCGTGTGTTCGGGTCGCCGTCGGGACCACCCATCCGATCGGTCGCCGGGTGACGCGTGGGGTGGAACCCGAGGCCCACAGAGCCGTGTCCCTCCTCGTCCGCTGCGTCGGGACCGTCCTCGAGCGCGGGGATCCGCACCCCCGAGCCGACGCGTTCTCCGGATGGGGCCGGTTCTATTGGGAAAACGGATGTGGGTGGTCGTCGCGCGGTCACGAGGGGACCGGGTCGTTCGCCCTCCATCGGCGTGGTTACGGTCCGATACGGCCTCGTGCGAGGGGTGACAGTTCGGGACATCTGGGCCTCGGATCGTCCCCGTGGGACATCGTTCACGAGGGCCTACGTACGTATAAAGAAGTACTAGACTCAATTAGGTTAGACTTGGAACAAATTGTGTTCACGCGAGCTCCCGGTGATCGTTCGTGGGATCTGCTCCCCGATCACGTCGCCGTCGACACCGGAAGACCTCCGTCGACGGAGGGCGAACGATCGAGAGGACCGGTACCGACCGAGCGAGGGGCCTCGCCGGTGGAGGTCCTGCGGGAGGCCCACAACACCTACGTCGGTGAGCGGTTCATCCCGAGTATGACCACGCCGACGGAGATACGCGCCTGTCTCGTGGACGCCTTCACGGACGAGCCGCTCTCGGGCAACGTCGCGGGTGTGGTACCCGACGCGACGGAGCTCTCCGACGAAGAGTGCCGGGCGGTCGCCCGCGAACTGAACGCGAGCGAGACCGCGTTCGTGACCGAAAGCGACGGGGCCGACCGCCGGATCCGGTACTTCACCCCGACCACCGAAGTCGACCTCTGCGGGCATGCGACGATTGCGGCCCACGCGCTGCTCGCGGCCGACGGGACGATCGACCCCGGAGACCACACCCTGGAGACGAACGTCGGCGTCCTCGACGTCGTGGTCGAGGAGGACGGGGTGGTCTGGATGACCCAGGGCGAACCGACGGTGGAGGAGGTCGACCTCGATCCCGAAACGGTCGCGAGCGCGCTCGGGATCGACCCCGGGTCGATCGAGACGCTCCTCTCGGACCTCCCGCTCGCCCGTGCCTCGACCGGCCTCCCCTTTCTCGTCGTCCCGGTGGACTTCCTGGAGGAACTCGGCGCGGCCGATCCGGAGCTCGACGAGGTCGAACGGCTCTGCGACTCGGTCGACGCCGTGGGCCTCTATGCCTTCACGCTCGACACGCTTGAGGCCGAGTCGACGCTGCACGGCCGCGCGTTCGTCCCGTCGCTGGGGATCCCGGAGGACCCCGTCACCGGGACGGCGAGCGGTGCCGTGGGAGGGTACCTCGCTCACGTCGGCGCCTTCTCCGAGATGCCCGAGGAGCTACGGTTCGAACAGGGACACTTCGTCGACCGACCGGGGAACGTACGCGTCAGAGTCGACGGGAAGGTGCGTGTGGGTGGACGCGCAGTCCTCGCGCTCGACGGCACGCTCTCGGTTCCCGAACCCGAAGGGGACAGCATCATCGAAGCCTGACCCACCGTATCCTCCCCCTAACCGAGACGACGTGGCCGGATCCGTTAATGCGGTGATCGACGGACGATATCGGACGCTATCTTTGCTGAAGAAGTCGGAACGCGATATCACGGCCGTGCTCGCGGCCGAGGTGGATCCAGAACCGGGCGAGGTGTTCGAGATGGTTTGCGGCCGACAGGTCTCCCGCAACGAGCGGTTCGAATCCCAGGTCGTCGGCGAGGGACGCGACCGTTTCCAGGGC
>SKXI01000484.1 GCA_007128515.1 Halococcaceae archaeon
GGAGCCCGCACCGACTGTCGAACGCCTCCTCCGATCGGAAGCGGTTATGGCACTCGCGTGAGAGTGTCGGACGTACCATGGTATCACGACGCGTGCGTACGAACGGGACGACCGGGGAGCGGGCGACGGCGGGTCGCCGGGGCTTCCTGACGCTGGTCGGGCTCGCCGTCGCCGCCGGCGCGAGCCAGGGAACCGCCGCGGCGAGCCAGGGGGCAGGTGCTGACGCGGAACCCGCGGCGCTCGTCGACGCCGACCTGGAGCCCGCGGAGGCGCTTTTGGCCTACGTCGAGGCGGTCTACGGCGACCGGCTGGACGGGGACGACGGTGAGACGATCCTCGCGGGGAGCGAGGGCTCGCTCGCCTCCGGCGGGGCCTTCCGTGAGGTCGGCCTCGAGAACGCCGACGAACCCGCGTTCACCTTCTCGGCCTACCGGGGTGAGGAGTGATGGTCGATCCCGAACCCCTCGTCGGATCGATCGACGACCTCGGAGCCGGCCTGAGGAACGGAACGTTCACTTCGCGGGAGCTGACCGAGGCGTACCTCGAACGCCTCGAGACGGTCGGCGAGGAGCTGAACGCGGTGGTGACGCTCACGCGCGAACGGGCGCTCGCGGAGGCGGAACGGGCCGACGAGGAACTCGTCGCGGGCGAGGATCGAGGGCCGCTCCACGGGATTCCGTACGGCGTGAAGGACCTCGTGGCGACCGAGGGCGACCCGACGACGTGGGGCGCGGAACCGTTCCGCGAGCGGGTCACGGAGGAGGACGCGGCGGTCGTCGAACGGCTCTCGGAGGCCGGCGCGGTCATGCTCGGGAAGCTCGCGATGATCGAACTCGCCGGCGGCTTCGGCTACGACGACCCCGGAGCCGCCTGGACCGGGCCGACGCTGAACCCGTGGAACCGCGAGGCGTGGGCCGGCGGCTCCTCGAGCGGTTCGGCCGCGGCGGTCGCCGCCGGGCTGGTGGGGTTCGCCATCGGCACCGAGACGTGGGGCTCGCTCAACACCCCGGCGTCGTTCTCCGGGGTTTCGGCCGTTCGACCGACGTACGACCGGGTGAGTAGGGACGGAGTGATGGCGCTCTCGTGGACGATGGACAAGGTCGGACCGCTCTGTCGCTCGGCGAGCGACTGCGAGACCGTCCTCCGAGCGATCGCCGACCCCGCTACGGGGGAGATAGACGACGACGTCTCCGGGGACCGACCACGGATCGCCGTTCCGGAGGACGCCGGCGAGGACGAACAGGAGGGTGTGAGAGAGAACTTCGAGCGGACGCTCGAAACCCTCTCGGGGTTCGCCGAGGTCGAGCGGGTCTCGCTACCTGACCTCCCGTACGCGGCGATGGCGGGGACGATTATCGACGGGGAGGCCGCCGCGGCGTTCGACGACCTGATCGAGGGCGGGGAGGTCCACGACCTGGCGGATCCGGTCCACACGCTCGGGAGCTACCGTGCGAGCACCGTGCTCGCGCGGGACTACATCAACGCGAACAGGGTGCGGGCGATCGCCCAGCGGGAACTCGACGCGCTGCTCGCGGAGTACGACGCGCTGGTCACCCCGGCGCGTGCGTCGGTCGCGAGCCCGGCAGAGGGCTCGTTCGGCGAGTTCTTCGCCGAGTTCGCGACCCCGCCGGTCAACGCCGCGGCGAACGTCACCGGTCTCCCCGGGATCACGGTGCCCAACGGATTCGCGGAGGACGGCCTGCCGACTGGCGTCGAGTTCGTCTCGCGGGCCTGGGAGGAGTCGACGGCGCTCGCGGTCGCCTGCGCGTACGAGCGTCGGAGCGACCACGTGGCCTACGTGGACCTCCTCTGACGGTCAGGACGTCTCCTCGATCCAGTCGGCGCTCGAACGCTGCAGTCGCTCGACGTCGGCCTCGAGACAGCGGGCGAGGTCGAGACGCAGGTCCCTCGTCCCTCGTTCGTCCATCTGTCGTTCGCCGTCGATCCGGTGGGTGAGCGGCCGGTAGGCCGGAACGTCGAAACCCATCCGGTCGAGGTACGCCCGTACCGCCGGCGACTCGAGACCGGTCGTGATCGCCTCGTCGGTCAGTTCGCGGACCGTGGCGAACCCGGGGAGCGTGATCATCTCCACGTCGACGCTCCCCTCCTCGCCACCGATGACGACCTCCGTCTCAGAGACGCGCTCCATCACGGTGGCCATCTCCCGGACCAGCCGCATTGTCTCGCTCGGGAGCCCGACGTCCGGCGAGCGCCACTCCACGGTCGGCACCTCCGTCCGAAGCCTGAGCGGCGTCCAGACGGTGTCCTCGGGCGAGAAGTGTTCCGCGAAGCGCTCGGGGTCGACCCCTTCGTCCCTCGCGGCGGCCTCGAACTCCTTGAAGCGATGCTCGAGCAGCTGGTTCCACCCCTCGACGCTGTCGACGTACTCCCAGAGCTGTCCGTGGTGGGGAAACGCCTCGTAGCCCCGCTTGCGGTAGACGTACGCGCGCGCGCAGGCCGCGACGCGACGACCGCGATAGTACGGCGAGGAGCTGAGCAGCGCGAGCGCCGGGTCGAGCGCGATCAGCGTGTTGAGCTGGTCGGCGACCTCCTCGCGGTCGAAGTGGACGTGTGTCCCGGCGCAGTGTGCGGCGTAGCCGAAGTCCTCGCCGACGACCCGGCGCTGGATCGCGGCGCGCTCGCTGTCGTGTTCCGGGACCTCGACCGGTCCGATCGGCGTCCCGCTCGGGACGAGCAGCCGGTCGCGCGCGCTCGCCTCCTCCAGCACCCACTTCAGGCGGGCGACGAACTCGTCGTAGAGCGCCGCGACGCTCTCACAGGGGGAGGTCTTTACTTCGAGGAGCGGTTCGACGAACTCCGGGACGACGTGCTCGGAGAGCGCCGTCAGCCCACCGGGATCGGTGAGCGCCCCGCTCCGATCGATCACCCAGTACTCCGCTTCGATGCTGACGTGCATTGTTGGTGGTCCGTGCGACCGGGAGAGGAGATCGAGATCCGGTCGCGAGAGCTTCGTATACGGGAGACACGACCCTGCCTGGAAACCGTCGTCCCTGCGGATGCAGGGGGAAACGCGCGTAATATACTAATCCTTTCCGTGGCTGGCCCCACAGGGGACGTATGCCGATCCGCCCGCCGACGGAGACGGAGCTGCGCGAGTTCGGGAAGCGACTCCACCTCGACCTGCGAGAGGACGAGCTCGCCGAACTCGTCGAACTCGCCGCCGACCAGCTCGAGGACTACGAGACGGTCGCCTCCTACACGCCGACGGTCCGTGCGGGTGGCGATGAGGTCCGCCCGCGAAACGCCGGTCGACGCGTTCCCTCGGGGGAGAACCCGCGGAACGCGTGGGTCTCGCGGTGTACGGTGGAGGGGAGAGCGGAGGGGCCGCTCGCCGGCTGGGAGGTCGCGGTGAAGGACAACGTGAGCGTCGCCGGCGTCGAGATGACCTGCGGCTCGCGCGTGCTCGAGGGCTACGTGCCCGACACCGACGCGACGATCGTCACCCGGCTGCTCGAGGCCGGCGCGACCGTCGTCGGCAAGACGAACATGGACGACATGGCGATGACGACGACCGGCCACAGCGCGTTCGGCCCCGTGATCCACCCCGGGAGCGACGACCACCTCGCGGGCGGCTCGAGCGGGGGGAGCGCGGTCGTCGTCGCGACCGGCGAGGTCGACGCGGCGATCGGCACCGACCAGGGCGGGAGCGTCCGTCTCCCGGCGGCGCACTGCGGGATCGTCGGTCACAAACCGACACACGGGCTGATACCCTACACGGGCTGTGTCGGTCTCGAACACACGATCGACCACCCCGGACCGATGGGACCCGATGTAGAAACGGTCGCCCGCCTGCTCACGGTGCTCTCCGGCGACGGGCCCGAGGGGACCGCGGCCGACGACCGTCAGCCGCGGTCGGTGCCCGACGAGCGGTACCACGACCTGGAGGAGGACGTCTCCGAACTGCGGATCGGTGTCCTCGACGAGGGGTTCGACCGGCCGGACGCCGATCCGGCGGTCCTCGACCGGGTCCGGGAGGCGATCGACCTGCTCGAATCGGCCTGCGCAGGGACGGAAGCGGTCTCCGTGCCGATGCACGCCGACGCGCGGGCGATCCACTCGGTCTGTGCCTCGGAGGGGCTGGTCGCCGCGATGGCCGGCGAGGGGCTCGGCCACGGTCGCCGGAAGTGGTACGACACGACCTGGGTCGACGCGTTCGGGAAGTTCCGTCGGACCGCCGGCGGCGAGTTTCCCGCCGCGTTGAAGCGGTCGCTGCTCGTCGGCGCGTACGCGGCCGAGGAGTACCGTGCCCGCCACTACGCCCGCGGGATGAACCTGGTCCTCGACCTGACGGAGTCCTACGACGCCCTGTTCGAGGAGGTGGACCTCCTCGCGATGCCGACGACGACACGCACCGCTCCCGAACGCGACCCCCAGCAGGGCGAGTTCGATCGGCTCCGTCAGGGTCGGGAGGCCGCCAACACCGCCGCGTTCAACCGAACCGGTCACCCGGCCGTTTCGGTTCCCGCTGGGCGGGTCGACGGCCTTCCGGTCGGGCTGATGTTCGTCGGCTCCGAGTTCGATGACGGGCGCGTCCTGGACGCCGCGTTCGCGCTCGAAGGGCTACGGTAGTCGCTCGCCTAGGTCCGAGAGACCGATCCGCACCGCCTCGACGTCGACGGGCGAGGACTCCTTGAACCCGCTCCCGGTCACGACGAGGACCACCTCCTCCCCGGCGACGACCTCCTCGCGTGCGCGCAGGTGGGAGACGCCGGCGAGCGTCGTCGCACAGGACGCCTCGACGCGGAACCCACCGTCCCGGGCGAAGCGGTCCTGGGCCTCGCGGATCTCCCCCTCGCTCACGCTCACCGCGCCACCACCGGTCGCACGGAGCGCGGCGAGCGCACGCGTCCCGCTCGGCGGATCGGCGTTTGCGATGGAGTAGGCGACCGTCTCCCGTCTTTCGATGCTCGAGACCTCGATCGCACCCGCGTCGAACGCACTGACGATCGGGTCGCAGGCTGCGGCCTGGACGGCGTAGAGCCGGGGGAGTCGATCGAGCAGGCCACCCGCGTGGAGTTCGCGGAGCGCCTTCCACGTAGCGGAGAGGTGGCCGCCGCTCGAGACCGGCAGGACAATTGCGTCGGGGACGGACGGGGAGAACGCCTCGCAGATCTCGTAGGCGGTGGTCTTCTGCCCGGCGACCCTGAGCGGCGTGTCGGAGTTGACGAACGGGGTCTCGATCCCGGATTCGAGCGTCCGACGGTAGAGCTCGCCGTAGTCCCCCTCGACGCGCAGGACCTCCGGGTCGTACCGGGCGATGTTCGCGAGGCGTTCGTCGGAGATGTCGGCGGGGACGAGCACGGTACAGGCGAGGTCGTGGGCGGCCGCGTGCGCCGCGACGCTCATCGCCATGTTGCCGTGCGAGACCGTCCCCACACGCCTCCCGCCGCCCGCGGCGACGGCCGCCACGCCCACCGCGCTCCCGCGGTCCTTGAAGCTCCCCGTCGGGTTCTGTCCCTCGTCTTTCACGAAGAGTCGCGTTCCGCCGACGTCGAAGGCGGGGGTGCGGACGAGCGGGGTGCCGCCCGCGGCCGCCCCGACGCCAGTCGGAGGCTCGGTGGGCAGGACGGACTCGTAGCGCCACATCCCGGGATCGCTCGAAGTCGGCCACGACC
>SKXI01000486.1 GCA_007128515.1 Halococcaceae archaeon
CGCTTCTCGACGCCCGTCCTCGCGGTCTCGGTTTCCGGGGCGATGATCGTCCTCATGATCACGTTCCTGCCGATCGACCAGGTCGCGAAGTTCGGTAGCGCCTTCCAGATCATCGTCTTCATCCTGGTGAACCTCGCGCTGATCGGCTTTCGCGAGGGTGCGGTCGAGGGCTACCAGCCGGAGTTCGTCTCGCCGTTGTACCCCTGGATGCAGCTGTTCGGGATGGGAAGCGGCTTCCTCGTGCTCACGCAGGTCGGGACGGTACCGGTGGCCGGTGCCGCGTTCATCACGGCGGTCTCGGTCGTCTACTACTACCTCTACGCCCGGAAGAACGTCGATCGGGAGGGGGCGGCCCGGGACGCGGTTCGGCGGAACGTCGGCAGGGAGGCCGTCGAGCGTACCCGAGAGCTCTTCGAGAGCGACGCGGAGTACGACGTGCTCGTCGCGATCACGGAGAGCACATCCGAGCGGGCGAAACGGGACATGCTCCGGATGGCGACGGACATGGGTCGGCTCCGGGCGACGGTGGTCTCGGTCGTCGAGTTCGTCGACGTCCCTCACCGCGTCTTCGCCGAGGACCACGCGGAAGTCTACGACCGGGAGGCCCCGGACTGGTTCCCCAGCGGGGGCGAGGAGACCCCGGACTGGTTCCCGGACGGGGCGGACGGGCCGCCGACGCGGACCTCCGGTGGCACCACCGCAGCCGAGCGGGAGTCCGAGAGCCTCTCGCGTCGGTACGGCGCCACCGTCGAGTACCGCGAGGTCGACAGCGAGGACCACAAGCGCGCGATGGTCGATATCGCGACCTACGAGGGGTACGACCTGCTCGTGATCGAGCGCAAGCGCGCCGAGTTCCACCATCGCCTCTCCGGCGGCGAGACCCGCTGGATCCTCGACAACGCCCCGTGTGACGTGGTCCTGGTCGAGGACCGCGGCTTCGACGACGTCCAGCGGATCGCGGTCGTCGCCAACCGAGGTGCCTACGACCCCCTGAAGCTGCTGCTGGCCGACGCCATCGCCGAGGAGACCGGCGCGGAGATCACCCTCTTGCAGGCGATTCCGGCCGATCCGCCCGAGACACAGCGCCGAACGGTCGAGGACTACCACGAGGAGCTGATACGCATCTGTACGGTGCCGGTTCGATCGACGATCATCGAGGTCGACGACGAGGTCGCGGGGCTCGCCCGGTTCGCCGCGAACGCCGACCTGCTGGTGACCGGCGTCGACCGCGCCGGGGTCGCCGGTCGCCTCCTGGGACGGCCCGGCAACCGGCTGGTCGAGTCGGTCGACTGCACCGCCGTGATGGTCCAGACCCACGGCGGCGAGCACGCGCGCGGGCTGATCGGGCGCCTCCTGATGGAGCACCTCTTCTCCTGATCCGAGAGGGGCTCATCGTAGCCACCCGGATCCCTCGGGCGTACCCTTCACCGACGTCGCTCGACCCGTGATCGAGAACCGACGAGATCACACGACGATCTCCGAGCTAGCGATGGCCGGAGTTCCCGGGGTCGTCGGACCGACCCGGGCAGTGCTCACGAACTCACGACGGTCGGCGGACCTCGGTCGCGGCCTCCGGGTCCTCCCACGGTCCTCCTCTCGTGGTCCCTCGAGTCGACCGATCCGCGTGGGGCGATCCGACCCCCGGAGCCGCCGGTCGACCTCCGACGACGGGGCGGTCCCGGCTACGTCTCGACGAACGTGAACCAGTCGGTGTACTGGTCGGTGCGTCGCTCGACGACGTCGAAAAAGCGCGACTGGATCTCCTCGGTGACCGGCCCCCTCGACCCGGAGCCGATCTCGACGTTGTCGACCTGCCGGATCGGGGTGATCTCGGCCGCCGTCCCGGTGAAGAAGAGCTCGTCGGCGGTGTAGAGTTCGCCGCGCGAGATCGTCGCCTGGTCGTAGACGGCGTAGCCCATGTCCCGGGCGAGCGTGATGACGCTGTCTCTGGTGACGCCGTCGAGGATGCTCTGGGAGAGCCCCGGGGTGTAGAGCTCGCCGTCGCGGATCAGAAACAGGTTCTCGCCGGGGCCCTCCGCGACCTGTCCGTCCTTGTTCAGCACGATCGCCTCGACGTAGCCGTGTCTCCGGGCCTCCTCACCCGCGAGGAGGCTGTTGACGTAGGTGCCCGTCGTCTTCGCCGTCGTCGGCATCTGACTGGAGTGGTACTTCCGCCAGGAGGAGACCTTCACGGCCACCCCCTCCTCGAGGGCGTCCTCGCCGAGGTACGTTCCCCACGGCCAGGCGGCGACGATCACCTGCACCGGGCAGTCGCCGGGGCTCACCCCGAGGCTGTTGTAGCCGTAGAAGGCCAGCGGGCGGACGTAACAGGAGTCCAGTCCCTGACGACGGATCAGTTCGACGGTCGCCTCGCGGAGCTCGTCCTCGCTGAACGGGATCTCCATGCCGTAGGGCTGGCCCGACCGGAAGAAGCGTTCGGCGTGTTTCTCCCACCGGAAGATCGCCGGCCCCTCCCTGGTGTCGTAACAGCGGATCCCCTCGAAGACGCCGGTGCCGTAGTGGAGCGCGTGCGAGAGTACGTGGACCTGGGCGTCGTCCCAGTCGACGAACTCCCCGTCCATCCAGATCGTGTCGACGTCCATCTCGTCGAAGCCCATACCCGCCAATCGTAACCGGTGCTAATGAGTGTACGCGGTTCGAGCCCGCGCGGGCGGGTTCGAGCTACCCGAACCGGGAGACGACGTCGCTCCCCTCGAGATACGGGAGGTCGTGGCGGGTGGCGTAGTCCCGGGCGGCAGGCGGCGAGAGGGCGTAGCCCGTCCCGTCGTCGAGCATCTCGCAGACGACGACCGCGGGTGGGAGGCCGGCCGCCGCCGCGAGCGCGATCCCGAGTTCGGTGTGACCCTCGCGTTCGGCGAGCAGGCCGTCGGCCGCCCGCAGCAGGTGGACGTGCCCCGGCGCGCGAAACGCTGCCGCGAACGTCTCGGGGTCGGGCTCGCTCGCCGCCCGCGAGAGCGCGCGGATCGTCCTCGAGCGGTCGACGTCGGTGATCCCGGTTCGCGTCTCGCGGTGGTTCACCGTGAGCGAGAACGACGATCGGTCGTCGTAGGCCAGGTCGTGACCGGTCGCCGTCGGGTGGTCGATCTCGTCGGCGACGAACGGCAGGTCGAGCGCGTCACAGACCGGTGCCGAGAGCGCGACGCAGACCAGCCCGCCCGCGTCGTTTCGCAGCCGAGCGACGGCGTTGGGGCTCACCGCACCGGCCGGGTAGATGAGGTCGGTCTCCCCCTCTCTGTCCTCGGCGTCGTGGATCAACACCGGAGAACCCGAGCGGAAGGCGGCGACCGCCCGGTCGACCGGTGTCGCGTCGCTCTCGGATCTCCCCTCGCTCGCTCCCGCGTCGGCCGCCGTGTGCTGGGTCATGCCTCCTCCACGTGGATCGTCATCCGGTCGCCGTCGGAAAGCGAGAGCACGTCGCGGAGTTTCACCGGGGCGATCAGCTCCAGCTGGTCCTCGTCGTGGTGGGTGCGCTCCGGGGCGATCACGTGTGCGCCGTCGTAGCGTTCGCCCTCGCGTTCGACGCGGGCAGGGTAACAGACGCAGGGGCCGTACGTCCGGTCGTCGTCCTCCCAGCCGTCGATGTGGACCGGCTCGAACGACTCCATCGCTCCGCGCTTGCGCACGCTCTCGGTCCCCAGTTCCACGTTCAGCGTCCCCGGGAACGGCGCGTAGCCCAGCCGCTCTTCGAACTGGGTCATGTAGCCCGGAAGCGTGATGTAGTGTTTCCCCTCACCCATTCCGCCGGTGACCGCTCCCCGGAGGTCGACGCTCGATCGGCCCTCGAACAGCGTCCGGTAGGACTCGTACTCCCGGCGGAGTTCGCGCTCGCCGGCGGCCGTGATCGAGACCCACTGGCCGTCGGCGACCGTCTCGCGCTCTATCAGGCCGGCCTCGTCGAGCCCCTGGAGCCGGCGCGAGGCCGTCTGGTTCGAGGCGTCGAGCCGCGACGCGAGGTTCGAACAGGAGACCTTCGCCTCGCCGTCGAGGCCGCCGTCGAGCCCCAGGAGTCTGAGTGTCGCTATCTCGTCGGCCCCCACCGCCGTGACCGCGCTCTTCGACATACTCCACGGTTGCATCCCGCTCGTGATAAGCGTACCGAATACGGTACGCATCACGAAAACGTGATGGGTAGTAGCGCCCCGGGGCCGTCTCGTGTTCGGGTAGTGCCCTTCGAGTCGAAACGCCGCCGGGTCTATCCGGCCGACACCGGATCGCGGGCCCAGAACGCGCTCTCCTTTTTCAGTTTCGGCACCCAGGTATCGCGCTCCCTCGCGAGCAGCGCGACGCGGGAAGCGGGCACGCCCTTCAGCTCCGAGTGTTCGGGCATGTGTTCGCCAACCCGCTCCGTGAACGCCATCACCTCCTCGTGACTCGGCATCGCCGACCGGTCGAGTCTGCCCCGGGAGTGGCCGACGTGCATGTACGCCTTCAGCTCGACGAAGTCGGGGTCCGCCCGGTCATAGAGGCCGGCGTACCAGTCGGGGTCGGCCATGTTCTCCCCTTTCACGAGCGTCGTCCGCAGGACGGTTCGCGTCTCGTCCTTCCGGGCGAGGACGTCCATGGTGTCGATCAGCCGCTCCCAGGCGTCGTCGTCGAGTGCACGTACCACCCGGTCGAACGTCGCCCGGTCGGGCGCGTCGACGCTCACGTAGAGCTGGGTCGGATCACACCGTTCCAGTAACTCGGGATCGGTGCCGTTGCTCACGAGGAACGTGGTGATGTCGCGGTCGTGGAAGGCGTCGATCAGTTCGGGGAGGTAGGGATAGAGCGTCGGTTCCCCGTCCAGGCTGATCGCGACGTGACGGGGCTCCATCGCCTCCTCGAACCGGTCCCTGGGGACCTCGTCGTTGCCGCCGAAACCGGAGAGCAGTTTCTTCTGCAGCTCGAGCGATGCGTCGACGACTTGCTCCGGATCGTCCCACTCGACGTCGTCGAGTTCGTAGGCGTGGCCGCGGTGGTCGCGCCAGCAGAAGACACAGCGCTCGTTACACCTGACCACGGGCGTCATCTGGATGCAGCGGTGGGACTCGATCCCGTAGAAGATGTTCTTGTAACACTTGCCCTCGCCGCGCAGCGCGTTCGCGGTCCACCCGCAGGTCTGGGCCGCGGTGTGGTTGACGCTGTGGTAGTCCGGGGAGGTGACCTGTTTCGGGCCATCAGCCTCGCCGGACCCGTCGGATCCGGCCGGCGAACGGGTCTCCGATCCGTCAGCGTCGCTCATGTTGGCACCCGTTCGAGCGGGGCGATCAAAAGGCGTGCGGTGTCTCGGCCCGACGGGGGCCTCCCTACCTGTGTATGGAACCACCTTGCACACTCGCAGGATTGGGAACCGGTGAGATCCACGCGAAAGCCCACGACTCCAGTCATGGGTAGCTTACGACCCGAGACACGCTCTATACGCTATCGTGGACGAGAACGGGATTCTCGAGTGGAGCATCACCCGTAAGTACGACGTCGGGGACGGGCCGTGGCCGTCCGAAGACGAAGCGGCGATCGAGTACGATACCGAGAACGATCGTATCACCGTCACCGGCGTCTCCGTCGACGGAGATACGGGCTGGGAGGGCTGTGTCCGCCGCGTTCGCTACCA
>SKXI01000077.1 GCA_007128515.1 Halococcaceae archaeon
CCTTCTCGCAGTGGATCATGAACCTCGCGTACGAGGAGTACGACTAAGACGCACCTTTTTGCGGCTCGGGTGCGCTCCGCGCACCACTCGCCGCAAAAATCTGCACCAAAAAGGAGCGACCTCGCTTCGCTCGGTCGCGACCGCACCGCAAGTTACCGTTCGCTTTGCCCCCGAATACAGAGTTCTCGTTGCCGTAAAAATTCATTCTGTGGACGCGGAGCGTTCGCTGACAGCGAGACGGCGGAGCCGTCTCACCCGCCATCAAAAAGGCGCGATCGCACGCTTGCTCTGATAGGGATCATCGTAGCCAACCAGAGATCTCGGTGGCCGATCAACTGACCCGTCTCTCGGTCCCGAATTGGGAAATCTATGAACTTCTACGATGATCCCTATGAGGATCGTCCGTCGCCGTCGGCGACGTTCGCTCCCGACTACCGACTCAGAGCGACAGCCCGGCGTGCCACCGCTCGGCTCCCGCTTCGGCCTTCACCCGGTCCATCTCCTCCAGGTAGTGCACCGCGAGGCTCGCCGTCTCCGCGGCCCTCCGCTCGCCCTCGGTCCGGAACGCTCCAGTCACTCGGTTGGCGTAGACCGTACAGACCGCGCCCGCTCGGAGGCCGTAGACGTTCGCGAGGGTCAGGATCGAACTCGCCTCCATCTCCACGTTCTTCACGTTCGCCTCCTGCAGCGCGTCGATCAGCGCCTCGCTCCCGGCGGCACGAAACCCCTCGAATCCGGGCCGGCCCTGTCCGGCGTAGAAACTGTCGGCGCTCATCGTCAGCCCGGTGTGGTACTCGTACCCTAGCTCCTCGGCGGCGGCGACGAGCGCACAGACGACCTCGTAGTCGGCCGTCGCGGGGTAGTCCTCTCGGACGTACTCCGCGCTCGTCCCCTCCTGTCGAACCGCACCCGTGGTGATCACCAGATCTCCCACCTCCATCCCCTCCTGGATCGCGCCGCACGAGCCGACGCGGATGAACGTCTCCGTACCGACCCGCGCGAGTTCCTCCACGGCGATCGCGGCGGAGGGGCTGCCGATCCCGGTCGAGGTCACCGAGATCGGCGTCTCCCTGTAGCTGCCGGTAGCCGTGCGGTACTCCCGGTGGTACGCCTTCTCCTCCCAGGAGTCCCAGCCGTCGACGACCTTCTCGACCCGTTCTGGATTGCCGGGGAGCAGCACCGAAGCGGCGACGTCCTCGGGGCCGACCTCGATGTGGTACTGGACCTCCTCGTTCGGGTCCTCGCTGTCGCGGATCTCGGTCATGCTCGGGGTTCTCGGAGGGAGGTCAAATGGTTTCGGCTCCCGTGGGTTCCGGGCAGACGGCGGACGGCTCCTACCGCAGCATCTCCTCGGTGATCGTGTTCGGCAACAGCTCACCCAGGGTGTACTCGCTGATCGAGTCGCCCTCGTCACAGAGCACGACCAGATCCGGCTCGCAGAACTCGGAGAGCGTCTGTCTGCACATCCCACAGGGCGTGACGCCGTCGCGACGGTCCGAGGAGACCGCCAGTCGGGCGAACTCGCGGTGGCCCTCCTTCACCGCCTCCGCGACCGCGACCTCCTCGGCGTGGAGGCTGTTCGAGTAGTTCGCGTTCTCCAGGTTACAGCCGACGAACACCGCTCCATCCTCGGTCTCGAGCGCCGCGCCGACCCGGTAGTTCGAATACGGCACGTGCGCGCGCGCCTGGATCCCCCGGGCGGCCTCGATCAGCTCTCGAGGACTCATTCGTCGACCTCCCGCTCGATCACTGCACGAGCGTCCGCGATCAGGGCATCGACGTCCTCGGATTCCGCGTAGAGCCGGACGTAGGGTTCGGTCCCGCTCGGCCGGACGAGGATCCACGAGGCGTCGGGCCACTCCAGCCGGACGCCGTAGTCGGTGTCCACCTTTGCTCGAGAGAACGCCTCCGGAAGGGACCGCTCGAGGGCGTCCATCACCCGCTCCTTCCGCTCGTCCGGGCAGGCGACGGCGACCTTCCGATACGGTCGTTCGGTGATCCGTTCCCGAAGCGTCTCGAGGCTCCCCGCACCGGCGACGAGGCGGACGAGCACCGCCGCGCTCACGACGCCGTCGATCCAGCCGCCGAAGGCGGTGTGGATGTGCTTCCACGGCTCGGCCGCGAAGACGACCTCCGTCCCCTCTCCTCGCTCCTCGTAGACCCGGGCGATCCCCTCGTGGAGCGCGCCCAGCCTGACGCGCTCGATGCGGCCGCCGGCCGCCTCGACGCGCTCGTCGATCCGCGCGGAGGCGTTCGGCGTCGTGACGACGACCGGATCGGTGGCCGTCGCGTGACGCGTGTAGTGTTCGGCGAGGATCGCGAGCACCGTGTCCTCGTGGACGATCCCCCCCTCGCTATCGAGGATCACGATCCGGTCCGCGTCGCCGTCGTGGCCGATCCCGATCTCTGTACCGGTGTTCGCGACGAGCGCGCCGAGGTCCGAGAGCGTCTCCTCGGTGGGTTTGCTCGGCCGGCCGGGGAACTGGCCGTCGACCTGTGCGTTCAGGGTAACGACCGACGCGCCGAGGTCGCGGAGGACCTGCGGCGTGGCCAGGCCGGCGACGCCGTTGCCGCAGTCGACCGCGACCCGGAGTTCCTCCGGCTCCGAGCCCAGGCCCTCCGCGTAGGCGGCGACCGCCTCGCGGTAGCGCGGGAGGATATCGACCTCCTCGACCGCACCCCAGCGGTCCCAGGGTTCCGGTTCGAAGCCTTCCGCGACGCGCGATTCGATCCGGCGCTCGGCCTCGCGGTCGTACTCGACACCCTCGGAGAACAGTTTGATCCCGTTGTCCATCGGCGGGTTGTGACTCGCGGTGAGCATCACCCCGCGGCGGTCCCGAGAAGCGAAGGCGACCGCCGGCGTCGGAACGACACCCAGGTGGCGGACGGTCGCGCCGGTGGACGTGAGGCCGGCTTCCATCGCGGCGGCGAGCGCCCTCCCCGTCTCGCGGCCGTCGCGGCCGACGACGAACTCGGCTCCGTCCGCACCGGCCGCACGGCCGACCGAGAGCGCGAGCTCGGGCGTCACTCGGGTTCGCGCGTCGCCACGGATACCGGCGGTTCCGAACAGGTCCATTACCGCGGGTTCGGGGTCGGGGAGTATAGTTCCGTTCGGTTCCCGCGGACGATGCCGGGGTCGGACGACGACCGTCCGTATCAGAGTTCGACGCCGCTGGGGATCAGGCTGTGCTCGCGGAGCAGCCCCCCGTCGCTATCGTAGACGAGGAACGTCGACTTCTCGTAGGTGATCAACGGCTCGCCGTCCGCGATGACGCTGACACGGTATTTCCCGTCGTCGGTTCCCGCCCGTTCGCCGTAGGTTCGGGCGGCACGAACGAACCGGAACACGTCCTCCGCACCGGCGTTCAGTTCGAAGACGAAGTCCCCCGTGAGGCGGTTCGTGACGCTCACGACGCCGCTTTCCCCGTCAGGTTTGAGGCGGAACGCGGCGTCGGTGCCGCCCGCACCGAGGAGCTCGCCGTCGGGGCCGGTCAGCCGCTCACGAAGCGGGTCGTCCGGCCCGTCGTACTCGATCGTTACCGTGGGGGTCTCGGGGTCGTCGTCGTTGTCGACCCAGTCGATCCCGCGAACGTCGAGTGTGAACTGCTCCCGTCTCATCTGATCTCCGATAGGCGGCGGTATGGGCCCGGGTGTCATGAACGTAACGCCCGCGGCTAATCGTCGGCGGGTGTCCCGGGACGGTAGGTCCGGCTGATCGCCTTCCACTTCCCGGTGTGAAACCGCCAGTAGTTGATCGCCGCGGGGACGCTCGTCTCGGCGACGAACGCGAGGTAGAGCCCCCAGAGACCGAGTGTGGTCGTCGCCCCGACGTAGGCGAGCGGGATCGCGACACAGAACATCCCGAGGAACTGGCTGTAGAAGGGCCAGCGGGTGTCGCCGCTCGCGTCGAGCGCCCCCGACGCGGCGCCCGCGACCCCCTGGAAGACGACCGCGATACACGCGGCGTGGACGAGCGAGACGGCGATCGGAATCGACGCCTCGCCCGACTCGCCGACGAAGAGGCCGACGATCGGCTCGGCGAGGACGAAGATCACGAACGCCGAGACGAGGTAGACCGCCACCGCGAACCTGACGATCTCCCGCCCGTAGAGCTCGGCGCTCGTCTCGCGACCGACGCCGAGTTCCTGGCCGACCAGGCTCGAAGAAGCGAGCCCGAAGCCCCAGCCGGGCGTGTTCATGATCCCCCAGATCCGCCGGGCGATGACGAACGCGGCGAGCACCTCCTCGCCGAAGATCCCGAGGATGAACAGCATCGGGAACTCCGCGACCGTCCAGACGGTGTTGCGCCCCATCACCGGCAGCCCGATCGTCACCAGTGCGCGGATCGTCTCGCCGTCGACGTAACTGCCGAACGGGTCGATCCTGACGGGGAACTGGCCGATCCCGGGAAACCGACCGTAGCCGAGGCCGAGCGCAAACGTCGCGGTGACGGCGACGTTCGAGAGGACGGTCCCCGCCGCCGCGCCGGCGACGCCGTAGCCCAGGCCGAAGATCAGCACCGCGTTGAGCACGATGTTCGCGAGCGCGCCGCCGCCTCGGAGGAGCATCGCGATGTAGGCGTCGTCACAGCCGACGAGCACCCGGCTCCCGATCAGGTTCAGCGCCGCGAACGGGACGCCGAGGCCGACGATCTTGAGGTAGGTCGCTCCGTGGTCTATTACGACGGGGTTGTCGTTCAGCAGCGAGATGAGTTCCTCGGGGAACGTCCAGAAGACGGCCGTGATCGGGAGCGTGAGGAGGATCACGAGGAGGGTGCTCGAGCGCACCGCGACGCCGAGTTCCTCGTAGGCGTCGGCGCCGTAGCGCTGGCTGACGAGCGCGATGGTCCCGCCGGCGACCCCGCCGCCGACGGAGAAGGCGAGCCCCCAGAACGGCCCGGCGAGGCCGACGCCGGCGGTCGCGGTGATGCCGACGGCGACGCCGACCATGGCGACGTCGACGGCGTTCTTCGACATCCGCGCGATCCCGGTGACGATCCGCGGCCACGCCAGGTCCGTCGTCCGGCGCGCCCGCTCAGGATCGATGAGCCCTATCCGCGAGAGCGCGAGACCGATCCACAGGACGAAGAGCCGGAACGGGTTCGGGAGACGTGACACTGCGACTTTCGATTCGTAGTAGTCCGACGGGTAAAGCCCTTCTCTCCACGGCAGGTCGGTCCGGTATCAGCATCGCTCGCACGCGACGGTCTCACAGTCCACACGGCCGGTTCTCGCTCACAAGGGAGACGCGACGCGGCGCTTATCACGCCCTCGCCCGAGGGTCGAGCATGGACCACGAGCGGAGTGGGGAGTCCGTCCGCGAGACGTACGACAGGATCGCCGCCCACTTCGCACGGACCCGGGAGTACCCCTGGCCCGAGGTCGAGTCGTTCGTCAGCGAGCGAGGGGGTGAGGTGACCGGTACGCACGCGCTCGACGTCGGCTGTGGGAACGGGAGACACGTCGAGCTCCTCTGCGAGCACGGGTTCGGGGTGACCGGGATCGACGCGAGCGGGGGGTTGCTTGAGGAGGCGAAAGCGAGGGGGAGAGGGCGAGGGTTCGCGGAACGGGTCGAGTGGGTGCAGGCCGACGCCGCG
>SKXI01000113.1 GCA_007128515.1 Halococcaceae archaeon
CCGAGCCCCTCTCGAGGGTATGGCACGGGATCTCGACGAGGTCGACCGGGGTATTCTGCACATGCTCCAGCTCGAAGCGAGGGAGACGACCGCCCAGGAGATAGCCGACACCGTCGGCGTCTCCCCCAGCACCGTCAGGAACCGAATCGACCAGCTCGAAGCCGAGGGCGTCATCAGGGGCTATCACCCCGAGATCGACTACGAGGCGGCGAACCTCCCGCTGCAGATCCTCTTCATCTGTAGCGCGCCGCCGACCGAACGCTCGGAGCTATTCGAGGAGGTGATGGACGTCCATGGGGTAGTCGACCTCCGCGAGCTGATGACCGGCCGGCGGAACATCCACATCGACGTCGTCGGAACGAGCACGAAGGACATCACCCGCATCACCGACGCGATCCACGACCTCGGCCTCCAGATCGACAGCTCCGAACTCGTCCAGCAGCGCAAGCGCCAGCCGTTCAACCACTTCCAGTTCGCCGGGGACGGCGACTCGTAAGCGCCAGGTATTTAATTCTCTCTCTGGATACTAAATCAACATTGTAGAGTTGTACTATTCTTCCCGGACGATATTGAAATGTTCCGATGGTAACGAGACGCCTTCCCAGTTGCGAAATACACACTCCTATCAGAAAAGTAATAGTACGGTTCATGTGGGCGGATCGCTTCTAGAGGGGTATGGACGGAATCTCTCGAATTCACGCGACGGGCACCGAAGGAGAACGGATTTCCGGGCGGGCGTACAAGGGGAGAGACGGCACCGGACCACCCGGTGACATGGTTGGGACCCATGAATGAAGCATCTACACAGCAAGAGGCGGTCGAACTGCTGCAGGACCTCGGGCTCAAACAGTACGAAGCGGACTGTTTCGTCTCGCTCTCGCGTCTCCCGAGGGGCACCGCGAAGCAGATCAGCGAGATCTCGGAGGTCCCCCGGACGCGGATCTACGACGCGATCAGGGTCCTCGAAGCGAAGGGGCTCGTCGAGGTCCAGCGCTCGAACCCACAGCAGTTCCGAGCCGTTCCCGTCACGGAGGCCACGGAGACCCTCCGAAAGGAGTACGAGGCGCGCGCACAGCGGCTCGCGGAGACGCTCGTCGAACTCGACTCGGCCGACAGCGGCACCGGGGACGACGGCGAGCTCGCCAACGACGTCTGGGCGCTCTCCGGTGACACCTCGATCGAGAACCGAACCCTCGAGCTGGTCGACGACGCCGACGAGGAGGTCGTCCTCGTCGTCGGCCGCGAGGAGGTCTGCAGCCCCGAGCTGTTCGAGCGGCTCCGGACGGCCCGACGGAGGGAGATCCCGGTGTTCGTCGGGACCGTGACCGAGGAGCTTCGCGATCGGGTCGTCGCCGAAATGCCCGACGTGGAGGTGTTCGTCTCGGGACTCGACTGGCTGCGGAGTTCGCCGATCGACGTCGAGGACACGACGGCGATCAGCCGGCTCGTGCTGGTCGACAGGGAGGCGATCCTCGTGAGTTCGATGACCGAGACGAGCGCCGGCGACGGCGGGACGGAGAAAGCGGTGTTCGGGAGCGGTTTCGAGAACGGGATCGTGGTGATCGCCCGACGGCTCATGGCGACGGGGCTCGGATCGGCCGACGGTCTCGAGCGGTTTCCCGGCTGATCATCGGATGCCCTGTACCGTTCGTCGGCGATCGCACGCGGTCGACGTCGCGTCGTCCCCATCGACACTCCGTGGCCGGGACCGGGGTGACGCTCGGCCCCTCTCGAAGGGACCACCCCGGCCGGTTCTGCGATCTCCCCGACCCGCTTCGACGCGAGCGTTCTTCGAGCCGGTCACCCGATCCGCCAGTCCCTCGGGGTCGTGTTCAGCCGCTCACACCCCTCCTCCGTGACGACGACGAGGTCCTCGATCCGGACGCCGAATCTCCCCTCGAGGTAGATCCCTGGTTCGACACTGAAGACCATTCCCGGCTCGAGTTCCCGGTCGTTCCCGGCGACGACGTACGGCGGTTCGTGGACCTCGAGGCCCACGCCGTGGCCTGTCCTGTGGGTGAACGCCTCGCCGAAGCCTGCGTCCTCGATCACGTCCCGGGCCGCCCGGTCGACCGCGCCCGCCGGAACGCCCGGCTCGACCGCGTCGACGCCCGCCCGCTGTGCCTCCCGCACGACGTCGTGGACCTCCTCGAAGCCCTCGGGAGGCTCGCCGTCGAAGACGACGGTCCTGGTCTGGTCGCCCGGATATCCCTCGAATCGGGTCCCGAAGTCGAGGACGACCGGGTCGCCCGGCCCGATCTCCCGATCGCCGTGTCGGTGGTGTGGGTGTGCGCCGTTCGGCCCCGAGCCGACGATCGGCTCGAACGAGAGCCCGTCGCCGCCCGCGGCCGCGAGTCGCGACTCGATCTCCGCGGCGAGCTCCCGCTCGGTCATCCCGATCACCTCCGCGCCGAGCCCCCGTATCTCGTCGAGGGCCCTGTCGGTGATCCGGGCCGCCTCGCGCAGGGCCGCGAGTTCGGTCTCGTCCTTTCTGATCCGGAGGTCGGCGACGACCTCGCTCGCCAGGCCGAACTCGGTGGCCGGGAGGTGGATTCGGACGTCGCGCGAAAAGAGCTCCCAGAGTCGGTCGTCGATCAACACCCGTCCGGGCTCCAGGTCGGCCCCGAACCCTCTCAGGAGATCCGTCGGATCGTCGCCGTCGGCCCAGGTCCGGAGGTCGGCGACGGGCGTCTCGCCCGCGAGCTGGGCCCGATACATCTCGGGGACGACGAACCGTTCCGTGCTCTCGGAGACGAGCAGGAGGAAGAGCCGCTCGCTCGGCTCCTCCTCGACCCCGGTGAGATAGCGCAGCGTCGGTCCCGGTCCGGCGACGAGCGCCGATCCGTCCGCTTCGACGAGCGCGTCCTGGACCCGACCGATCCGCCGTTCGTGGACGTCCATGGCAGTTCGAGGGTCGACCGGACCGAAGTCGTTTCGGGCCGAATCCAGCCACTGGCGGACCAGTTCGTTTCGCAGGAACGGGCGATCGAACGTGCACCGGTCGCTCGCGGTCGTGATACCGTCGGCTCTACGCCGGTGATACTGACTTGATTCCGTACGTCTTGTAGGCACACTCTTTGCACTTGTACCGTGCCGTTCCATCGGGGAGCCGACTGTGAAGCCAGGTGCGGGAACTGCCACAGGCGGCGCATTCGACGTGCATCGTCTCTACGCCGTTTCGCCGCCGGTGGGGGTCGTCCCGGTCGTCGTCCCTGCGGATCCGGCCGACTCTCCGAGCAAGGCCGCCGCGATCCGTCCGGAGACGTAGGCGAACCCGTTCGATACGTGCAAGAGAACGATCCCACCGATCAGACCGAGAGGGACAGCGAGGACCGCCTCCGGAAGCGTGCCGATACTCCAGCCGATCGGTCGGCCGTCGAGCTCGCCGAACTCGATCATCACGGGGTATCTGAGGGGCGCGGTGAGCATTTCGACGACGTTCCACAGGAGAGCGAGGAGCACGACGCCGACGACGCCGAGCCAGAACTTCACCGTGACGAAACCCAGTCCCTGCCACGTCGACGGTGCATCGACGAATCGCTTGATCGTCGACCACCGACCGGTGGAAGTCTGTCGGTCGTTCGGAGCCACGAGCTCGAGCCCCAAGAGTGCGTTCGCGAGCCATCGTTCGAATCGGACGAGGAATCGGACACCGACGACGGTGACGAGCAGAACCACGATCCCGATTCCGAGAACGAACGTCACCAGCCCGACGGTGAACCCGAACGTCAGGAACAGCCAGTAGGCGAGTCCCAAGGGGAATGCCAGTATCAGGTAGAGTAGGTTCTTGTACGTTCGGCCGTCGACGGTGATCCCGAGGAGGTCGACCGCCGAACCCTGCCAGGTCCGTGGAGAGCCTCGTGTTTCGCTCATGACTCGCCGTTGGTAGCCACCGACTAAAATACGGGCACCGGGGTTTCCGAACCAGAAGTAGCGCTCTACCGGTCGGTGCTCGCCGGGCGTCGGTGCCGTCGATGGTCGTTCTCTCACGAGAGGCGGGTAGGCGGTCGGACGGTCGGTCGTCCACCCCGAAACCGGAGGCTATGGTCTATCCCTCTCGCCGACTTGCTCGCCCGGTCGGGGTGTGTGGCGAGGAGGACCTCGCCGAGCAACAGCCACGGCGTTGCCCCTCGGAGACCGTCCGGGAACCCGAGTTTCGGGCGGGGAAACAGCCACCGGCGGTTTATCCCTCTCCCGGTGGATCCACCGATGACGCAGGTCGGTCGGAGGGATCCGAGAGACCCACGGTACGCCACGATCGACTGAACCCGGTACCACCGCCGGTACGAACACGAGACCGAACGATGTCCGAAAACCCACGACCCGACGCGGCTCCAGTTCACGAAACCGCTCCACCGGTATACGACGGCCTTCCGGTGATCGGCAACACGCACCAGCTCGTCCGCGATCAGGACGAGCTGTACGAGGCGGCCGCAGAGCACGGCGACGTCGTTCGCCTGCGCCTCCTCGGAATCGGTGAGCTCTACCAGGTCAACCATCCCGACCTCGTCGAACGGATCCTCGTCGACGACCGCGACCGGTTCCGGAAAGCGAGCCTCAGCAGGGACGACCTCGGGGACCTGATCGGGGATGGACTGGTCCTGAGCGAGGGCGAGCTGTGGGAGCGACAGCGCGAGCGTATCGAGCCCGCCCTCTACATGGACCGAATCGCCGAGTACGCCGACACGATGGCCGCCGAGGTCCGGGCCGCGGCCGACGCCTGGACCGGGAATTCGACGGTGAACATCGAGGACGAGATGAAATCGCTCACGCTCCGCATCCTCGTGACGTCGATGTTCGGCTCGGAGATCGACTACGAGGGCCGAGGGGTTCGTGAGACCGTGCGCGACCTCCAGGAGCCGGGGCGACCGGTCAAGCAACCGATCTCCCGGACGGTCCCGAGGTGGGTCCCGATCCCGATGTGGCGTCGGTACAGGGAGGCGATCCGGGAGATGGAGTCACTGATCGACGAGATCGTCGACGCCCGGAGGGAGGAGGGGCCCGGAAAGCACGACGACCTGCTGGGGATGTTACTCACCGCCACGGACGACGACGGGGAGGGGATGTCGGAGGAGCTCCTCCGGGACGAACTGATGACGTTCCTGTTCGCGGGCCACGAGACCACGGCGACCGCGCTCACCTTCACCTGGTTCCTGCTGGCTCGACACCCGGACGTCGAGCGTCGGCTCGTCGCCGAACTCGAGGACGTGCTGGAGGAGGACCACGCGACGTTCGCGGACCTGCCCCGACTGGAGTACACCGAACGCGTGCTGCGGGAGGCGATGCGGCTCTATCCACCGGTTCCGTCGGTGCCACGGGAGACGGCCGAGCCGGTCACGCTCGGTGGGTACTCGATCCCGGAGGCGGCGACGGTGGCGCCGATGCAGTGGACGATCCACCGAGACGAGCGCTTCTGGTCGGATCCGCTGGCGTTCCGACCGGACCGATTCGTCGAGGAGGGCGACCGGCCGCGGTTCGCCTACTTCCCGTTCGGTGGCGGTCAGCGTCGGTGTATCGGACAGCAGTTCGCGATCGTCGAGGCGAAGCTGATCCTCGCGACGCTGGCCCGGCGCTATCG
>SKXI01000089.1 GCA_007128515.1 Halococcaceae archaeon
CTCTCCCGGCCACGCTCGCCGTCTCCCGTACCGATCACTCGGTCGGACGGGAGGTGTTCGCCTGCTCCTCGCCGGACCAGGCGGATTCGGCCTCCGACGAGATCACCTCGTAATCGGAGTCCTCACAGGAACACGCCGCCTCGCCGCTGATCGAGTGGACGGAGCCGTCGGACCAGACCCGGACCGGGACGATCGCGCCACAGCCCGTACAGCGTGCGACCGCTTTCACTTTCTCGTCGTCCTCGACCATTTTCGATAACCTTCGGACGCAGGGGGTATTTGTGTATCGGATCGAGTCGGGAACCGAACCCCTCCCCGCCGTCGATGGAAGCACGCTACCGAGGGAGTCCCCGGCGGCTCGAACCACGCTCGGAGCCTGGGCTCCTCGTGAATAGTTCCGAAAACGCCGCCACCAGGACTCGAACCTGGGACAACCTGGGTAACAACCAGGTGCTCTACCAACTGAGCTATGGCGGCTCACTCTCCCCTACCTGACTCGATTTGAAAGCGCTTTCGCTTTCCCCCTCCCATCGACACGCTTTCGCCCGCCCGGAAAAAAGGCCAGGCATGACCGAGGACAGGGCCCTCTCCGAGGTGGTCGAAACCGTCCGCGAACGGGTCACGCCGGACGACGACGAACGCCGGGCGCTCTCTCGCATCGCCGACGACCTCGTCTCGCGGGCCGAGGAGGCGACCACCGACCTCCCCGTCGAGGCCGACGTCCTCCGCGCCGGTTCGACCGCCCGGGATACCTGGCTCGCCGGCGACCGCGACATCGACGTCTTCGTCCGGTTTCCCCCCGACCTCGATCGGGCGGACCTCGAACGCTACGGCCTCGCGGTCGGGCACGAGGTACTCCCCGACGGCCGGGAGGAGTTCGCCGAACACCCCTACGTCGTCGGCGAGGTGGAGGGCTTCGACGTGGATCTCGTGCCGTGCTACCGCCTCGAATCGGCGACCGAGATCCGGTCCGCCGTGGACAGAACGCCGTTTCACACCCGCTACGTCGAGAACGCGCTCACCCCCGCCCTCGCCGGTGAGGTTCGCGTGCTGAAGGCGTTCCTCTCCGCGCACGGCCTTTACGGCAGCGACCTCCGCACCGAGGGCTTTTCGGGCTATCTCACCGAACTGCTCGTCATCGAGTACGGCGGGTTCGAAGGGGTCTGTACCGCCGCCGCCGACTGGCACCCCCCCGTGGAACTCGACCCGGAGGACCACGGCGAGGCGAGCTTCGACGACCCGCTCGTCGTGATCGACCCCACCGACCCGGAGCGCAACGTCGCGGCGGTGCTCTCGGAGACGAACGTCGCCCGGTTCCAGCACCACGCCCGCGCGCTGCTCGCCGACCCCACCGTCGAGCGTTTCGAGCCCGAGGAGCCGGCGCCGCTCTCCGGGGACGAGATCCGCGCGCTCGTCGAACGGCGGGGGACGACCCCGGTCGGAGTCCGGTTCGACGTCCCCGAAATCGTCGACGACCAGCTCTACCCACAGCTCCGACGGACGCTCGCCGGACTCACCGAACGCCTCGCCCGTCACGGGTTCGAACCGCTCCGGGCCGAGGCGGTTGCCGAGGACTCCGCGCTCTTGCTGGTCGAGTGTGCCGTCGCCTCGCTCCCCCGGATCGAACGCCACCTCGGGCCGCCGGTCCACGTCCGTACGCACGCCGAGGCGTTCACCGACGCCTACGCCGAGGACGGGGGGAGCTTCGGACCGTTCGTCGACGGCGAGCGGTACGTCGTCGAGCGTCCGCGGGAGTTCACCGCTCCCGCGGAGCTGGTGGAGGTGACGCTGTTCGACGGCCCGCTGGGACCCGACGTCGAACGGGCACTGGAGGGGGGCTACGACCTGCTCGTCGGCGAGGAGGTCGCGTCGCTCGCCGGGGAGTTCGGGTCAGATCTGGCCCGGTACTACGACCCGAGGCCGTGACGCTCTCTGAGTTCGTCGACGAGATCGCGGGTGGCGTCGGTGGGCTCGCCGTCGGGTTCGAGCGGTTCGTGGCCGTCGAACACCTCGTGGACCATCGCGACGCCATCCGAGAGCGTGTCGAGGCCGTAGCCCCCTTCGAGGACGAACGCGAGTGGGATGTCGGTCTCCTCGGAGAACTCCCGGAGTGCGAGCGTGAACGAGCCGTAGCCGTCGGTCGAGACGCGCATCCGCGAGATCGGGTCGTGACGGTGGGCGTCGAAGCCCGCGCTCACGATCAGTAGGTCGGGGTCGAACCGGGCGAGCGCGGGGACGATCAGTCGGTCGAGCGCGTGGCGGTAGTCGGCGTCGTCCGCGCCGGCGACGAGCGGGGCGTTGAGGGTCGTTCCCTCACCCGGCCCCTCGCCGGTCTCGTCGCCCTCCCCGGTCCCCGGGTAGAGCCCCTGCTCGTGGATCGAGAGGTAGAGGACGTCGCCGCGGTCTTCGAATATCTCCTGGGTACCGTTGCCGTGGTGGACGTCCCAGTCGAAGATCGCGACGCTCTCGGTCGTTCCGGCGTCGAGGGTGGCCTGTGCGGCGACCGCCGCGTTGTTGAAGAAACAGAAGCCCATCGCGTCGTCCGAGACCGCGTGGTGGCCGGGCGGACGGCCGAGGGAGAACGGCGTTTCGCGTCCGTCGTCGCCCGAAAGGGCCGCCTCGGCCGCCCACTGGGCGAGGCCCGCGCTCGCGAGCGCGGCGTCCCAGGTCGCCTCGACCGCGACGGTGTCCGGGTCCCAGTTCCCCCCACCCTCCGCACAGAACTCCCGGACCTCCTCGACGTACTCCGGGTCGTGAACCGCCTCCACCGCCTCGACGCTCGCCGGCTCCGCGTCGACGTACTCGACGCCGTACTTCTTGGCGAGGCCGCGTCTGATCGCTCTGAGCCTGTCGGCCGTCTCCGGGTGACGGGTGCCGGTGTCGTGGTCGAGACAGGTCTCGGTGTAGCCGAATCGCATGGATCAGCCGACCAGTTCGAGGTAGGTCTCGACGTCCTCTGCTTTCACCGTCCGCCTGCCCGCGTGGTGAGCGAGCGTCGTCGCTCCCACCGCTACCTCGTCGGCGTACCCCTCGAGGATCTCCGCGAGCGCGATCCGGGCGTCCATCCCGACGCGGTAGCTGTCGTCGATCTCGATGCGGGCGATCCGGTCGACCGGTGCGATCGGCAGCTCGAGCGCGTCTGGCTCCGGAGGCTCTTCCACCCCGAAGTCCTCCGGCATCAGCGTCTTCCTGCCGTCGGCGGTCGCCCGTTCGGCGGCGTCGATCGCGAGGGTCGCACCGTGGTTCTGTATCCGTTCGGCGAGCTCCTCCGCAGCGTCGGCACTGATCCGTAACCCGTCGGCGTTCCGTCTGATGATCGCGTCGACCGGCGCGAACGGTAGCTCAACGCCCATGACAGTTTCGTACCGGTGGAGTGCTTAAGGGTTTATCCATCAGAACACCTCCTCGGCGTCGAGACGTCCCTCCCGCAGCGTGCCGCGGGCGGTGACCTCCTCGCCGAGGCTGAGATCGGCGTCCGTCACGACGCGCATCGTCTCCTCGCCGTCGTCGAGTATCGTCGGATCGCCCGGCTGGACGACGACGCCGGTGAACTCGACGACCGCTCCCTCCTCGTGACCGTCTCCTCGGCCCGTCCCGTCCGGATCGTCCGTCACGGACCGCTCCGGTTCGGCCGTTCCGCCCGGCTCACGCTCCGTCTCGACTCCCTCCGCGCTCCCGCTTTCGCCCGCACTCTCGCCGTCACCCGCGCTCCCGCCTTCGCCCGCGCTCTCCCCGAACGACGAGAGGCTCGCCGAGCCGTCGGAGGCGGCGGGCGTGGGGCCGGCGGCGTCCACGACCGTCACCGTCGACCGCCATCCTGCCGAGGCCTCGAGGTCCTCCTGCCAGCCGTCCCTGATCTCCACGTCGGTGAAGTACGCGGTGTCGCCCGGCCCGAGGTCGACGTCGGCCTTCTCGCCCCAGAGCGCGACCCGGATGTCGCCGGTCTCGTCCTGCACGCGGACGTTCCTGACCTGTCCCTCCGAGCCGTCGTCGCGGTCGAACGTTCGCACGGGGTCGGCCGAGCGGATCACCCCGCCGATGTCCACGACCTGCTCGAGTTCGAGCGCCTCGATCGGCGTCGTCTGTGGGACGTACTCGATGTCGGCCTCGATCGTCTCCACCGCACCCCGGTTCCCGACGTGGAGTTCGAGGCTGCCGTCTCGCTCCCTGACGTAGCCGTCGACGACCTCGACGCTCTCGCCGACCGACACCGCCTCGGTATCCTCGGTCCGTTCGTCCCAGAGCGTCACTCTGACTCGCCCGGTCTCGTCGCCGATCGTGAGGTTCGCGACCCTCCCTTCCGACCCGTCGTCGCGGTCGAACGTACGGATCGAGCCGACGTCGAGCACCCGTCCCTCGACGTTCACGTCCGACTGGCCGAGCGCGAGGTCCTCGATGCGCACCTCGTCGGTGAGCGGGACCTCGATCTCGGTGTCCTCGTCGACCTGCGCCTCGTAGACGCTCACCTCGATGCCGTTCAGTCCCTCCTTCGGGCGACCCTTCACGCGGAGGACGGTCCCTTCCTCGAAGCCCTCCTCGGCCACGGCGGCGGCCTGGTCGTCCCAGAAGGCGAGACGCACGGTCCCGGTCTCGTCGGCCGCCTCGACGTTCACGACCCTCCCCGGCTCGTCCTCGCCCTCGCGCTCGAAGGTGCGGAGCTCGCCGACCGACCTGACCTTCGCGAGGAACTTCACCTCCTCCATCCCCGGCTCGATGTCGGCGACGCCCGAAACCTCGTCGTCCGAGAGTTCGTGGGCGACGAGCATCGCGGCGGTCTCGTCGTCCGCGAGCCCTCCCATCTGTTCGACCTTCGCCTCGACCGCCGCCCTGAACTCCGAGAGCGGGACGTCGGTGTCGAGGTCGTCGTAGACGTCCTCTATCGCCCCCATTGCTACGCCATGCGACGGCCGGACCGCGCATAACGCTGTCGTCTCTACCGGGCGACCGTCACCGGCACCGGCGAGCGCCGGACGACCCCCTCCGCGACGCTCCCGAGCAACACCCGGGAGACGCCGGTCCGGCCGTGGCTCCCGACGAAGACGTGATCGACGTCCTCCTCCTCGGTGTAGTTCACGATCGTCCGGGCTGGCGTCCCGTAGACCGACTCGGTCTCGACCGTCACGCCGTACTCGCTCGCGGTCGCGTTCACCTCGGCGAACAGCTCTCCGGTCTCCTCCGCCGCGGCCGCCTCGCGCTGGTCCTCGGAGAGCCACATCGCCGGCTCACCGTGGATCGGCTCCAGGACGTGGAGCGCGGTGATCCTGGCGTCGGGATAGGTCTCACAGGCGAGTGCGAGCGCGGCCCACGAGGGGTCGGAGTCGTCGACCGGGACGAGGACGTGCATGGGCCGAGTACGGTGCTGGGCCGACAAAAGGGTACGCCGGGCTGCTTCGTCGGCGGCCGCTGCAGCGCCAAGCTATTGGCCGTCGTGGCGGGAAGGGAGAGCAATGGGAGCCATCGACGCCGGTCGTGACGTGGTCGAACGTGCCCGCGAGGAGGACCTCACGTTCATGGCGGCGAGCATCGCCTACTACGCCTTCTTCTCGGTCATCCCCCTCCTCCTGCTCACGCTGGTC
>SKXI01000386.1 GCA_007128515.1 Halococcaceae archaeon
GGGTTCGATCCCACGGTGCCGGACTCGTAGACCATCCGGAGGTCGGGGGCGTGTGTCCGCTTCGCGACGTTGCACGCGAGGTTCGGCATCCCGATGCCGACGAGCACGCGGTCGTCGTTCTCGAGTTCGCGCGCCGCCGCGACGGCCATCAGCTCGCGGTTCGTGTAGCTCATCGGTACGCCCCCATGTCGACCGGAGTGGCGTAGGCGTGGTCGGGGTCGAGGTCGAGCAGCCGTTCGGCGCCGAGCTTCTCAACGTACTCGCGTCGGTGCTCGACGCCGTAGACCCACTCGTCGAGCCAGGCGTCGGTCCGGTCGGGGTCGGCGGCGACCTCGGCCCACTCGAGGTACGCCTCGTTGTCCCTGCCGTAGTAGCCCTGCGCGTAGGAGGGGTGTGAGCCGTAGGGGTCGTGAACGACGAAATCGACGTCGTCGCCGGTGATCAGGGTTCGGTTCGGATCGCTCCGGATCGTCGTCTCGTCGACGAGCTCCTCGACCGAGAGGACCACCCGGTCGGCGGCGAGCCCGGCGAGCGCCTGCTCGCCCTGTATCCCCCAGAGGTGGGCGTTCCCGTCCCGGTCGGCACGCTGGGCTCGGATCACCGCGACGTCGGGTTCGATCGGCGCGACGGCGTAGACGGAGTCGTCGCCGAACGGGCTGTCGACCCGTGCTATGTTCTCGTTGTGCTCCGGAAGGTCGGAGCCGATGAACCCGCGCAACGGGGCGAACGGGAGGTTCGCCGCGCCAGCGTGCAGGGCGGCGATCAGGCCGAAGTGGGTGTACTCCTCCAGTTCGACCTCGTTCGGAACGCCCTCTTCGACCGCGCGTCGGAACGCCGGGAGGCTTCCGACGCCGGGGTTGCCCGCCCAGGAGAACGTCACCTTCCGGGCACAGCCCGCGGCGATCATCTGGTCGTAGATCAGGTCCGGAGTGGCCCTGACGAGATCCAGGTCGGCGATCCCCTGTCTGACGATCTCGTGGCCCGCGGCGAACGGGATGAGGTGGGTGAAGCCCGCGAGGTAGATCCGGTCGCCGTCGGAGACCGCGCGCTCGACGGCCTCCCGCATCGTAGTGATAGGGGTCATCGTAGCCGACCGGATCTCTCAGGCACACGTGTCACCGGTGTCGTTCGATTCGAAATCGAAGAACTATGGACTTCTACGATGATCCCTATGAGTTCGCTCATGCTCGTCTCGACCGAAGATCGCCGATCGCCGAGTTAAGGGTTCTCCTTCACCGGACCCGATCCCCGGGGTCCGAACCTTTACACACCTCTCCGTACCTTTCCCGGTATGAACGTCAACGAGGCCGTCATCGACCGCCTGCGCGAGAACGGGATCGACACCGTCTTCGGCATTCCCGGGAAGCAGTCGCTCCCGCTGAACGAGACGATCGGCGAGCGCGAGGACGTCCGGTTCGTGATGGCGCGCCACGAGACCGCGGTCTCGCACCAGGCGTGGGGCTACGCCGAGACCAGCGGACGGATGGCCGCGACGGTCGTGATCCCGGGACCTGGCGACATGAACGCGATGAACGGGCTAAAGAACGCGAAGAATGACTGCACCCCCCTCCTCCACGTCGCGATCGAGACCGAACCCGAGATCAGGGGCGGCGACGGCATCCACGAGACGCCGCCCGACACCTACGACAACGTCGTGAAGGAGAATATAACCGTAAAAACCGCAGAGAGCACGCTCGCCGAACTCCAGCGGGCGATCGACGTCGCGCGAACGCCACCGACGGGGCCGGTACGGATCGGCATCCCGAAGGACTTCCTCAAACTCGACGTCCCGCTCGCGGAGCCGGAGTCGACCGTCGAGGATCGGGTCGGGGAGCCCCCGAGAGAGGCCGTCGAGCGGGCCGCCGACCTCCTCTCCGACTCCGAGAGACCGGTGATCGTCGCGGGAGGGGGCGTTCGGGCCTCCGAGGCGACCGAGGAACTCGTGACCGTGGCCGAACGCCTCGACGCGCCCGTCGTCGTCACGTACAAGGGGAAGGGGGCGTTCCCGGACGACCACGACCTCGCGACGAGCGCGCTCTGTGGCGGGGCAGGTTCAGAAATAAAGGGGCTGGTCGCGGAGTCGGACGCCGCGCTCGGCGTCGGCACCGACTTCGACGCGGTGACGATGCAGAACTGGTCGATCGAGGTCCCCGAGCGGCTCGTCCACGTCACGCTCGACGCCTCGGACGTCGGGACCGGCTACCGGCCGGAGGTCGGGATCGTCGCCGACGCCGCGGCGACGCTCTCGGCGCTCGACGGCGCGCTCGCCGAGCGGACGGTCGAGAGCCAGGACGGTCTCGAACGGGCGCGGGAGACCCGCGAGGGAATCGAGGAGCGCCTCGGTGAGCTCCTCTCGGTGACCGACGCGCCGCTGACGTCGGTGAGCGCGCTGCGTGCGCTGCGCGAGGCGATCCCGCGGGAGGCGGCGGTCGGCGTCGACGCCGGCGGGTTCAGGCTCTGGACGTTGGTCGCGTTCGACGCGTACGGGCCCCGGAGCTACGTCAACCCCGGCTCCTGGGCGACGATGGGCTCGGGACTGCCCTCGGCGATCGGCGCGAAACTCGCTGAACCGGAGCGTCCCGCGGTGGCGCTCACCGGCGACGGCGGACTGCTGATGTGTCTGCACGAACTCCACACGCTCGTCGACGAGGGGATCGACGTCACCGTCGTCGTGCTGAACAACAGCGACTACGCGATCATCAGCGAGGAGGCGGGTCGGAGCTACCGGATGAGCGAGGGCGAGTACGGCTGGGAGGAGTCGCCGGTCTCGTACACGGCCGTCGCGGAGGGGCTCGGGCTCGACTCCGTCCGGGCCGATACCACGGAGGAGGTCCGCGAGGTCGTGGCCGAGGCGATCGAGAGCGAGGGCCCGACGCTCGTCGAGGTCCCGACGGACCCGTACGAGCCGCAGGCGAGCGTCTGGATGAACGACTGATACGGTCTGCTGTAACGGTTACCCGGCGCAACCGCAGGGCGGTCGCTGTTGCGCCGGCAAAGCCGTACAGCAGTCCGTATAAACCCTGGTGGAAGTCTTCGGGGTGTTACACGTCGGACCAGGAGTGTGACTGATCGTGGTCTACTCTCGCACGCATCGCCCACGGTCTCCGTCGAACGCTCTCACGACACCGACTTCTTCGCGATAACGTGTGCGAAAGAGTGACGTAGCCTGCCCACCTCCTTACAGGGTCGAGAGATCATGGAGACGGTCATCTCGGCCGACGGAACGCCGATCGCGTACGAACGAGCGGGGAGCGGGCCGCCGCTCGTGCTCGTCCACGGGACGACCGCCGATCACACCCGATGGGACCCACTCCGTTCCGCCTTCGAGGAACGCTGTACGGTGTACGCGATCGACCGACGGGGCCGCGGCGAGAGTGGCGACGCACCCGAGTACGCGCTGGAACGGGAGGCCGAGGACGTCGCTGCCGTCGTCGATTCGATCGACGAATCGGTGGTCCTCCTCGGCCACTCCTACGGCGGCCTCTGTTCCCTGGAGGCGGCGCTGCGAACCGACGATCTGTGCGGACTCGTCCTGTACGAACCGCCGATGCCGGTCGGCGACCACGTCTCCGACACCGAACACGTTCTCGACGAGATGACGGCACTCGTTGACGACGGTGAGAACGAACAGGCACTCGTATCGTTCTTCCGTGACATCGTCGGTTCTTCGGCCACGGAACTCGACGCGTACAGATCATCACCGGACTGGCCGGCGCGGGTGGACGCCGTCCACACGGTCGTTCGGGAAGAACGGGCGGAGAAAGCGTACGAGTTCGATGCCGCGCGGTTCACAGGGTTGACCGTTCCGACGTTGCTGTTGTCCGGAGACGAGAGCGCACCGTTTCTCACTGAGGCGACCGAACGACTCGACGACGTCCTTCCGAACAGCCGTATCGTCGTCTTCGCCGGGCACGGACACGCCGCGATGAACACCGCGCCGGGGCTCTTCGTCGACGAAGTCCTCTCGTTCATCGACGAACCGAGCTAACGGACCGACGATCGTACGTCCCCGGTCTCGACATCCGTTCGGGATGTGTGTCCAGCGGGCAGTAGCGTCACGAGAGAACGTCTCCGAAGCCGAGGGTTTCGACGGAGCCAACGGTTCGCTACTCTCGCTCCGACCGGCTCCGCTCGTACGTCTCGCGGATCCGCTCGCCGCCCTCGATCAGCGTCGTCGTGTCCTTGCCCGCGATCAGGTAGTCGAAGCCGCGCTCGACCGCGGCCGGAACGTCCTCGGCTCTGACCGAGAGCGTCCCGACCGGAACGCCCTCCGAGTGACTCGCCTCGAGCACCCGTTCGATCGCGCCGGAGAGTTCCTCCGAGTCCCACTCGGCGAAGACCCCGAGCGAGGCCGAGAGGTCCGCCGGGCCGACGAACAGCGAGTCGACCCCGTCCGTAGCGGCGATCGCACCCGCGTTCTCGACGCCCCCCGGCGTCTCGATCTGCGCGATCCGGAACAGGTCGTCGTGGTCGCGATCGACGTACTCGACGAGCGACTGGCCGTGGCCCGACGCACGGCCGCCCGCGACGCCCCGGACCCCCTCGGGCGGGTACCTCGTCGCCTCGACGAACGCCCTCGCGTCCTCGGCCGTGTCGATCATCGGGACCATCAGCCCGTCGACGCCGATGTCCAGGACTCGTTTGATGCGAACGGGGTCGTTCCACGCCGGCCGGACGATCACCGACGGGTCGCCCGGAGCCGCCTCGGCCGCCCGGACCAGCCCCGCGACCGTCTCGAGGCTCATCGTCGTGTGCTCGGTGTCGACGGCGACGAACGCGAAGCCGGCGCGCGCGGCCGCCTCGACGACCGTCGGGTGGCCGATCGAGACCCACGAACCGAGCGCGCCGTCGGCGAGGCGGTCGGCCAGACCGCGCGCTTCCGGTTCCTCGCTCATTCGTCACACCCCTGCCCACTCGTCGGATGAACCGTCGGTCGTCGGTGACGTCCACACGGCCGCCGTCGTCGTCGCGGAGCGGTCATGGCCGCGCGTTGTCCTGCCGTCGGCAAAAAGCCTCAGTCCCCGGCACGTCTGACGTGGTTCAGTCGTAGGTACGCCGTCCCGTCTCCCGGGCCTCGATCGCGTCCCAGTCGTACTGGACCCCGAGACCCGGTCCGTCGGGGACGGAGACCCGTCCCTCGTCGTCGATCGTCTCGAGCTGATCGGAGTAGCCACAGTCGTAGACCGGCGGCTGGGTGTTCGCGCAGTCGGGGTGGACCAGTGCCACCTCGTAGTAGTTGCTGTTGCGGGTCGCGGCGAGACACTGGCGCTGGGCGGGCCCCGGCGCGTGGTACTCGACGTCGAGGCCGAACCCCTCCGCGACGTGTGCGACCTTCATCGCCCCGGTGATCCCGCCGTCGTACTCCGGATCCGCACGGACGAAATCGGTCGCCTCCGCCGCGACGAAATCGGCGTGCGGCTCGAGCCCGCGGACGTGCTCGGTCTGCAACAGCGGCGTCTCGATCAGCTGTCTGAGCTTCCGGTGGCCGTGCTGGCTGATCCCCCCGTCCCGGTACGGGTCCTCGTACCAGAAAAAGCCCGCCTCGTCGCA
>SKXI01000431.1 GCA_007128515.1 Halococcaceae archaeon
AAGGTGATGGAGAGCATCGAGATGGCCGGGCTCCGTCCGGCGGAGGCGTACGCGAACGAGTACCCCTCCGAGCTCTCCGGCGGCGAACGACAGCGCGTCGGCATCGCGCGGGCGATCGTCCTCGACCCGTCGTTCATCGTCGCGGACGAGCCGGTCAGCATGCTCGACGTGAGCGTCAGGGCGAGCGTTCTCGGGCTGTTGCAGCGGCTTCAGGACGAACTCGGCCTCTCGGTCATGTACGTCAGCCACGACCTCTCGCTGCTCAAACACACCTGTGACCGGCTCGTCATCATGTATCTGGGTCGGGTGGTCGAGGAGGGCCCCGCGAGGGAGGTGATAAACGACCCGAAACACCCGTACACGAAGGCGCTGGTCTCTTCGACGCCGATCATCGACCCTGACACCCACCGAACGGCGATCGAGATCGAAGGGGAGGTGCCGGACCCGGTCAACCTCCCGCCCGGCTGCCGGTTCGCCCCTCGCTGTCCAGAGGTAAAACCCGAGTGCGAACGGGGCGAGCCGAGGATGTACGACGTGGGCGACGAGCAGGTCGCACGCTGTATCCTCTACGACGACGAGCTCACCGACGGAACGGGAAGCCACCTCGAATCCGGGTTCAGTTCCGACGAACCGGAATCCACCGCCGAGAGCGACTGAGCCGATCCGATCGACTCCGGCTCCCGGCAGTACTGTTATGCGACCTGGCAGCGATAGTCGATCGATGGGTTCGACAGCGTACGATTTCGCGGACGAGGTGGTCGTCGTGACCGGCGGTAGCTCCGGTATCGGTCGTGCGATCGCCCGGCGGTTCGGCGACGCCGGCGCGACCGTGATCAACGCCGACGTGCAGGCCGAAACGAAAGACCCCGGCGAGGGGACACCGACACACGAAACGATCGAGGATTCGGGGGGAACGGCCGCGTTCGTCGAGACGGACGTGAGCGATCCGGACGATCTGGGTACCGTCGTCGAGGGCGCACGCGAGTTCGGCGGGGTCGACGTGATGGTCAACAACGCCGGGATCTACATCGGAGTGCCGTTTCGGGAGGTCACGCGGGAGCAGTTCGATCGGCTCCACGCGGTGAACGCCAGGGGGGTCTACTTCGGGACCCAGGTGGCGGCCAACGACATGATAGAGCGGGGTGAGCCGGGATCGATCGTCAACACGGCGTCGATCAGCTCGAACGTCGCCCAGCCAGGGCAGGTCCACTACGACTCGACGAAGGGTGCCGTCCGGATGATCACCCGGGGGGCGGCGCTCGAGCTCGCGGAGTACGACATCCGCGTGAACGCGGTCGCGCCGGGCGTGATCGCGACGGAGATCATGGAGGGGTGGTCACAGGGGGCGATCGACGCGCTGGAGAACGAGGAACTCGTCAAGCAACCCCCGCTCGGGAGAGCCGGCGTCCCCGAGGACGTCGCCGGTCCGGCGCTGTTCCTCGCGAGCGACGATGCCGAGTACATCACCGGCGCGCTGCTCGACGTGGACGGGGGCTGGCAGGTCTTCTGAGAGGGATCATCGTCGCCGACCGGAGATCTCGGTGGCCGACCACCCGATCGGGTCTCTCGGTCCCGGATTGAGGAATCTATGACCTTCTACGATGATCCCTACGAGACGGGTCGAGCGCGTGTCGTTTCGGCACCCGGTCGAACGAGACCTCGAACCCCTCGCGTGCGTCGGGGTCGACAGCGTAGCCGTGACCCGGCACGTCGGGGAGTTCGACGATAGCGTCGGCGATCTCCGGTGGCGTCTCGAGCACCGGGGCAATATCGTACTCCGGGACGTACTCGACGATCCAGCCGGTCGGCGCGGCGCTCACGAAGTGAACGCTGATCGCGTAGTAGAAGTGTGGGGCAAACGGGAGGTGCGAGGACGGCGCCCGCCGCGCGACGTCGAACCCGCCGGTGACGCCCCCGCCGCGGACGAGGTCGGGCTGGACGACGCCGATACCGCCGTTCTCGAGGAGGGCGTCGAACCGTTCGGGGCGGGTGAACATCTCCCCGGTGGCGAGCGGCGGTCTGACGGCCTCGTCGACACGGCGGTGGCCGTCGACGTCGAACGCCGAGATCGGCTCCTCGACCCGGGCGAGGTCGAACGCGTCGAGCCGTTCGACGGCGGTGATCGCCTCGTCGACGGTCCACCCCGGTTCGCGTCGACGAGGAGGTCGGCGAACTGGGAGTCGACGAACCGTTCGAGCAGCTCCGGGCCGTAGCCGAGCGAACCCATCCAGCCGGTTCCGGTGAGCTCCTCGTCGGTCGTGAGCTCGACGACCACCCAGTAGACGTCGGTGACCGAGAGCCGTGAGTCGCCGACGGTTCGACCGATCGGGAGCCTGAGCGTGTCCGTCTCGACGTCCGTGATCTCCGTGTCCCACCCACCACACAGTACTATACCCTGTCGTTGGCTCCCGGTCCCCACGAGGCGACCGACGCGGTCCATCCGGAGGCTGACGAGCGAGAACGTCGAGATCCGTCGCCACGCCGTGTCGGTACGAGCGCGATCGGCCAGTCCGCGGAAAGTGTTTTGACCCCCGGCGGGGAAACTCGGGTGTGAGCCGGCCGGACGACGACCTCGGGATCGACCTGCTCGGACTCGACGAGGGGACCGAGTGTCAGATCGACGGCTGTGACCGCCCGGGGGTCGTCCCGCGGAACGTTCGTGGCGACGACCCGGAAGAGCCCGTCGCGAAGCACTACGTCTGTCGCTATCACCACCGCCTGTTCCTCGGCGTGAAGGTCGTCCTCGCGGTCGGCCTGCTCGTCGTCCTCCTCGTCGTGTTCTTCAACGTCCAGTGACGGTTTCTCGGTGGCCGGAGGGTGGCGTTCGAGGGGTCGACACTCCCTACCGAGCGTCGTGGCGCAGCCGACGAGTAACGAGACTCCGTGATCCGGTACGCTTTTGCTGCTATGTGTCAGAGTCGTCCGTATGGACACGCTCGACCACGTGATGATCCGCGTCGAAGACTTAGAGGAGTCCCTGGAGTGGTATCAGAGCCACCTGGACTACGAGGAAAAGGGGCGCTGGGAGGCGGATACGTTCACCAACGTCTTCCTCGGTCCCGAGGGAATGCACGAGGACGGCGCGAAACTCGAGTTGACGTACAACCACGACGGTCGCTCGTACGAGATGGGCGACGCCTGGGGACACATCGCGGTGCGGGTACCCGAGGGCGAACTGGAAGAGCGGTACGAAGAGCTGATGGACGAGGGAGTCGAGGACTACCGCGATCCCGAGTCCTGTGGCGGACGCTACGCGTTCGTCAAAGACCCCGACGGCCACGAGATCGAGATCGTCAAGCGGGAGTACGGCGCGCTCTGGAGCCTCGATCACACGATGATCCGGGTCGAGGACCCTGACGAGGCGCTCGCGTGGTGGACCCGGAAACTCGGCTACGCCTACACGGGAAAGCGCTGGGAGGCCGACTCGTTCGCGAACTACTTCATGGCGCCCGTCGGTGCGGCCGACGAGGAGATGACCGTCGAGCTCACCTACAACTACGACGGTCGCTCCTACGAGATGGGCGACGCCTGGGGACATCTGGCCGTTCGCACCGACGACCTCGACGAGGCGTGGGAGGACCTCATGAAGCGGGACGCGGAGGACTACCGCGATCCGGAGTCATGCGATAACCGCTACGCCTTCACGAAGGACCAGGACGGCCACGAGATAGAGATCGTAACCCGGGACTGATCGGTTCCGATCGTCCGGGTTCGGTTTCGCATCCCGCGGTTCGGGGGTTTCCCGAGCGGCGCACGACAGGGTTAACACGGTTCGAACGACAGGGGGAGACGTATGTCCGTACCCGATCCGTTCTCGGAGTTCACCGACCGGGACTGGCAGACGGCCGATCCCGGACCGCCCGTTCGACTCGCCGTTATCGGACTCGGCTGGTGGGTCCGCGAGGAGGCGATCCCGGCCATCGCGGCCGGCGAGTTCTGCGAGACGAGCGTCGTCGTCAGTAGCTCGCGCGAGAAGGCAGAACGGGTACGAGACCGGACGCCGACGGCCGAGCACGCGCTCACCTACGGGGAGTACCACGACGGCGTCGCCGCCGACGTCTACGACGCCGTCTACGTCTGTACCCCGAACGCGACCCACCTCGAGTACGTCGAGACGGCGGCCGAACTCGGGAAGGCCGCGCTCTGTGAGAAACCGATGGAGGCGTCCGTCGAACGCGCGGAACGGCTCGTCGAGGTCTGTGAGGAACACGGCGTGACGCTGATGATCGCCTACCGGATGCAGACCGAGCCCGCCGTCAGACGGGCTCGCGAACTGATCCGGGACGGCTTCGTCGGCGACCCGATCCTCGTCCAGGGCCACATGTCGGACTCGCTGCTCGAGCTGATCCCCGATCCCGACCAGTGGCGGCTGGACCCGGAGCTCTCGGGCGGCTGTTCGCTGATCGACATCGGCATCTACCCGCTCAACACCACCCGGTTCCTGCTCGACGCGGAGCCGGTGTCGGTCCAGGGGCGGACCGTCTCCGTCCACGACGCCTTCTCCGAGGTCGACGAGCACGTCACGTTCCAGGTCGCCTTCACCGACGACGTCTCGGCGATCTACTCGGCGAGCCACAACGCCCACGGCGCGAGCCATCTCAAGGTGCTCGGCTCCGAGGGCGAGATCACGCTCGAACCGGTCTTCTTCCCGTGGGACGACCGGGAGGTGGTGCTACGTCGGGGTGGAACCGTCGACCGGATCACGTTCGAGCAGGTCGACCAGATGGAAGAGGAGTTCGACTACTTCGGCCATTGCCTGCGGAGCGGGACCGAGCCTACCCCAGACGGCCGACACGGGCTGCGGGACATGCGAACGATCGAGGCGGTCTACGAGTCGGCCGAGGAGGGACGCTGGCGGTCGGTCCCCGCCGGCGACGGGTGACTCACTCGAGCTCCTCTGGGACGAAGAGGTCGGGAGCGGCACACTCGATGACGACCGCATCGTCGTACTGCGAGTGGAGTCGGAGCGAGAGGGTGCCCGTCTCCCTCGCCCCCTCGAGCATGCCCTCGGCTTCCGCCGGGAGGTAGTAGGACTGGAACCCGACGACGCGGGGGGGCTCCTCGATCGAGAAGAACAGCCCCAGCAGCACGAGGCTCCCGACCCGGGAGGCGTATATCTCGGCTTCGTCGAACCCGTCGGATTCGATCAGCGACTCGACCTCTTTCACCTCGCCCTGTGGGAGGAGGACGGCGAGCCCGTGGAGCTCGTCGCCGTACTCCGGCGCGAGGACGGTAGTGACGCCGGGGTGAAGCATCGTCGCTTCGTAGCCCGCTTCCTGGTACTCCTCGAGCGTCGCGACGACGTCGGCCTCGAGGTCCTCCCAGTACGAGCCCGCCATGATCGCCGCTTCGTCCGGATCGTTCGGTGCCATGCCCTACGGTCATCCGGGCCGTGCAAACCCCTTACGGTGAGGCACGCCGCCGAACTCACTCGCGGTTCGTCGCGACCCGTGCGCCGAGCTCGACGGCGCGGATCGTGCCCGTCGGCCAGGCGATTCCCTCCCGGCGATGTCGAACGTCGTCCCGTGGTCGACGCTCGTCCTGACGA